>JBFZCB010000330.1:0-4211 GCA_041308165.1 Caulobacterales bacterium | reverse complement strand
CCCTTCGTATTCGGTAGGGGCGGTGAAGAGCTAGAAGCCATGCAGAAGGCGGGTATTCCCGTGTTCGTTGTCCCAGGGATCACTGCAGCCCTTGCCTGTGCCGCATCGGCCGGCATTCCTTTGACACACCGCGATCACGCCCAGACCGTCAGCTTCGTCACGGCCCAGGAAAAGCCCGGCGGTGTCGCGCCTGATTGGAACAAACTCTCTGGCCCCAATCATACCCTGGCCATCTATATGGGGGTGGGCCGCGCTCGTGAAACCGCGGATGCTCTGATGCGCGGGGGGCGCGCGCCGGGAACCCCGGTAGCCATTGTCGAAAACGGAAGTCGCCCTCAGGAGCGTGTCATCACAGGGGTCCTGAGAGACCTAGGAGACCTCGTTGGCCAATCCGGGCTTTCGGGGCCGGCTCTTCTATTCGTTGGTGAGTGCGCGGCCTTCGCCCGCGATCAAGCCAAAGACGCTGATGCGCACAGGATCGGGGTAGCGGCATGAAGATCATTACCGCCAACCGACTGTCTGACGGAAGGGTCATCTATCTCGGCGTGAACGGGCTGCCGGTTGAAAGTCTTGGCCTGGCCGGCCGGTTTGATGAGCAGGCAGCCCAGCAAGCGCTGGAGCAGGTCTCGGGCAATCCAGCCATCTTCGTCAATCCCTATGCCGTTGAGGTCCAGGTTTCGGAGGGGGCTGACAGCAAGGCTGGCCCGCTGCAGCCCTCCGGTCGGGACCGGCTCAAGGAAACAATCCGGTCAGCTGGTCCGAGTGTGGGTAACAGCCTGCGCGCGCCAACGGTCGCAGCGGTTGGATCTGTTTGATGTACCGGTACGACGAGTTTGATGCGGCTCTGGTCTCTGAACGGGTAGAAGAGTTCAGGGATCAGGTCCTGCGGCGCGTGAGCGGAGAGCTTTCTGAAGATCAGTTCAAGCCTCTGCGGCTTATGAACGGTGTCTATCTTCAACTCCATGCCTACATGCTGCGGGTCGCCATACCCTATGGTGTCATGAACAGTGAACAGATGCGCAGGCTGGCTCACATCGCGCGCACCTATGACAAGGGCTACGGGCATTTCACCACGCGGTGCAATATCCAGTTCAACTGGCCCGCTCTGACGGATCTGCCTGCAATCCTGGAGGAGTTAGCCGCTGTTGAGATGCATGCGATCCAGACCAGCGGAAACTGCATCAGAAACACGACGACTGACGTCTTTGCCGGAGCCGCCAGGGACGAAATCGAAGACCCGCGCCCCTGGTGCGAGATCATCCGCCAGTGGTCCAGCATCCATCCGGAGTTTTCCTTCCTGCCGAGAAAGTTCAAGATCGCCGTCATTGCTGCAAAGGCAGACCGTGCAGCGATCCGCACCCATGATGTGGGGCTTCAGATCGTAAAAGGCACCGATGGGGATACTGCCTTTCGCATCTTTGTTGGGGGAGGGCAGGGACGATTGCCACATATCGGTCAGGAGATTGCCTCTGCCGTGCCCGGCAGGGATATCCTCGCCTATCTCACAGCCATCGTCCGCGCCTGGAACCTTCAGGGTCGACGCGACAATATCCACAAGGCCAGGATCAAGATCCTGGTGGCATCACTTGGACTTGAGGCCTTTCGCGAACAGGTCGAGGCCCACTTTGCAACTCTCAGACAAGAAACCCTTCGGGTGCCGGAGGCCGAGCTTGCCAGAATAAAGGCGTACTTCATGTTGCCTGAGTTTGCTCAACTTCCGGTCGTTTCTGACACCTACGATCGTGCCGTTCTGGCCGATCCAGATTTCGCCCGGTTCAGTCGAAACAACATCAGGTCCCACAAGCAGGCGGGATATGCATCGGTGATCATATCGCTGAAGCCTCCCGAAGGTGTGCCTGGCGATATAACCGACGCACAGATGGAGGTGGTTGCTGACCTGGCACAACGATATTCCTTTGACGAGGTGCGCTCCGCCTATGAGCAGAACCTTGTCCTTCCCCATGTCAGGCTCGACGAAACACCGGTGCTCTGGCGAGAACTCGTAGCCGCTGGACTGGGGGCACCCAATGCGGGTCTGGCGACCGATATCATTGCTTGTCCCGGTCTCGACTATTGCAGCCTGGCCAATGCGCGCTCGATTCCAGTAGCGCAGGCTCTGTCCAAACAGTTGGCTGACCTTGCCTATCTGGAGAGGGTGGGGCCCCTTCGCATCAATATGAGTGGCTGCATCAACGCCTGCGGCCACCATCATATTGGCCACATTGGTGTGCTTGGCGTCGATCGTAAGGGCGAGGAATACTACCAGATTACGATTGGTGGATCTCCAGACGAGACAGCCACCCTTGGCGAGATCGTCGGTCGCAGTCTTCCTGCCGATGAGGTGGCCCCCGCGATCGGGAGGGCCCTTGATCGCTACCTGCAGGTTCGCATCGAAGGCGAGCGCTTCATCGATACGGTTCGTCGTCTTGGTCCGGAACCTTTTCGCCAAGCCATTTATGAGGGTGTTGATGCAGTGGTTTGAAGCTCCCCCCAAGGATGCCGTCCGTCTTTCAGTCACTGCTCCCCTTGAAGTGGTCGAGGCCGCCGCATTCGGCGGAGCCGGCACGATAGTGCTCGACTTCCCCGCCTTTCGCGACGGCCGGGGCTTTTCACTGGCAGCCGTGCTGCGCGAGCGGGGGTTCAGGGGGCAACTGATCGCAGACGGGGCCCTGCTTGCGGATCAGGTGCGTCATCTGCGTCGGACAGGCTTTGACGGCGTAATACTGGGATCCGGGGCTGATGTTGCGCGCTGGCAACGGATGGATGCGGCCTTCAGTGGAGCCTATCAGCCGGCTGAGGACGGGGAGATATCGGTCTGGCAGCTGAGAGGGCGTCGAACCCGACACGCGAGGACGCTGTCCGATCAGGTCCAGGATTTGAATCAGAAGGCTCAGGGTGAGGACGCGGAAGGTATTCTCAGGCTGGCCCTGGACCCACAGTTGGAGTTGAGGCCCGTCGTGCTTTCGTCTTTTGGCGCAGAGGCGGCAGTGCTCCTGGAGATCGTTGCCAGGGTCGATCCTTCCACACCGGTGATCTTTCTGGATACGGGAATGCATTTCGTCCAGACCTTGGCTTACCGCAGGATTCTGGCAGACAGGTTGGGTCTTACGGATGTGAGACTGGTGTTGCCCGATCCGCAGGAACGTGCGCTCCAGGATCCCGCTGATGATCTCTGGCAAACCGATGCCGATGCCTGCTGTGATCTCAGGAAGGTGCGCCCTCTGGAAAAGGCCATGAAGGGGGCTCGGGCCATGATTACCGGACGCAAGCGCTACCAAACAAGGCAAAGAGCCAGACTCGAGGCCTTTGAGGTCTTTGAGGAACGGATCCGTATCAACCCCCTCCTTGACTGGAGCCCCGAGCAGATCTCTGCCCGCTTGGAGAGCGAGAACCTGCCGAGCCATCCTTTGGTAAATCAGGGTTTCCTTTCAATAGGATGCTGGCCCTGCACACAGTCGGTTGAAAAGGGTGCAGATGCGCGCAGCGGTCGCTGGTCGAATGGCGACAAGACGGAATGTGGCATTCACCTGGGTCGGCGGGTAGCGACCTGAAGGCAAGCCAGCTGGTAAAAGTCACCTTTGGTGAACTTTAGGTAACTTGCGGCACAGGAAATTGAGTGACAAGCTCCCTTGACTAATCTTGGGGGTTTTCATGCTGTCGATCAGGAATCTCGTTCACGTCTATGCCAACGGGACGCGGGCGCTCGATGATGTAAGTCTGGATATTCCCCGGGGTATGTTTGGTCTTCTGGGGCCGAACGGAGCCGGCAAGTCGACGCTGATGCGTTCGATCGCAACCCTGCAAAGCCCGACTTCGGGTTCGATCGACTTCGATGGCATTGATGTCATCAAGGATCCCGAAAAGCTTCGCCGGACGCTTGGCTATCTACCGCAGGATTTTGGTGTTTATCCTCGGGTGTCGGCCTATGACATGCTCGACCACATGGCTGTGCTAAAGGGCATAGCCGACGGCAAGGCCCGAAGAGAAACGGTCGAAGGCCTTTTGAATCAGGTCAATCTCTGGTCTGTCCGCAAGAAGGCGCTGGCGGGGTTTTCCGGTGGAATGCGACAGCGTTTTGGCATCGCCCAGGCGCTGATCGGTAATCCAAGCCTGATCATCGTGGACGAACCGACAGCGGGTCTGGATCCGGAAGAACGCAATCGCTTCCTGAATTTGCTGGCCGAAATCGGCGAACAGGTCGTCATAATCCT
>JBFZCB010000329.1:0-16518 GCA_041308165.1 Caulobacterales bacterium | reverse complement strand
AGCCTGCAAGGGCAGCAGCCACCAGGCGCTCGGCCTTTCCCGCCAGTCCGCCGGGTGGACGCAGGAGTTGACGGGCCTGACGGCCAAGGAGGTCCGTAAGCTTCAGACGTTCTGCATCGGTTGCGATGGCCGACATGCGCCGCGCGGCGCAGGCGATATTGAAGACGCGCCGCGACAGAATCTCGGGTGCCCAGGCAAAGGGCGACCAGCATACGAACTGGTCGACCCAGGTCAGTGTCAGCCGAAGGGCTTCACGAGCGCCGCGCTCGCCCTGCGTCATCAGGCTGGGAAGCCAGGAAAAGGTGTGCAGTTCGACCGCGAAGGGACGGCTCGGGCTTGGCCGGTTCCAGGGTGTTTCTTCCGGCTCGATCTCGAGGCTTACCCCGGCAAGGCTGAAGCGTCCGCCCAGAATGGACTTGCCAAGCTTGGCATCGACGGGCCTGAGATCGCGTGGTCCGGCCGCTATAGCCAGGACCTTGGGGCCCTTCAGCGTGAGTGAATAGCCGGGCAGTCCGTAGAGCTCGATCCACATCTGACGCGACAGGAGCCGGCCGGCTATGGCTGGCCAGAGGGTCGGACCAGTGGACGGACCACCGGATCGGACGGGGGTACGGACAGGGGCGCCCCTCAGACCCGGAATCGCGCTCACGATGGAGGCCTCGGCCTCGGTCGCGCGCCGGGAAAACGGGCCGAGCGGATTCAAGTGGCCGCCTTCAGGGCCGCGATATTGGCACCATAGCGATCGGGCCCGTCGCGGAACACAAAGGAGCCGGCCACCAGGGCATCTGCACCGGCAGAGACACAGGCTGCGGCATTGGCTGCAACGACGCCACCGTCGACCTGAAGGTGGGCGGGTGAGCCGGCGGCATCCAGAATGGCGCGGGCACGGCTGATCTTGCCCAGAGCGCTGTCGATAAATTTCTGCCCGCCAAACCCGGGGTTGACCGACATGATCAGGACCAGATCCACCAGGTCCACGACCTCCTCTAGGATTGCCAGCGGGGTGGCGGGATTGAACACCAGACCCGCCTTGGCCCCCAGTTCGCGTATGCGTCCCAGGGTCCGGTGCAGATGGGGACCGCTTTCAGGGTGGACGCTGAGGACGGCAGCACCGGCGGCGCGATAGGCCTCAAGCCAGGGGTCGACAGGTGCAACCATAAGATGGACGTCGAAGGGCAGCGAAGTGTGGGGGCGAAGCGCCTTCACCACATCGGGACCCAGTGTGATATTGGGCACGAAATGCCCGTCCATGACATCGACATGGATCCAGTCGGCTCCCGCAGCCTCAAGTGCGGCAACCTCCTCGCCCAGACGGGCGAAGTCACTGGCGAGGATCGAAGGGCAGATAAGGGGCGCGACCATGGCCACGGGATAAGGCGGGTCGGCCTCCGGAGCAAGGCTTCAGCCCCAGGTTCAGCCTGACTTGCGCTCCAGACCTGCAATGAAGAAGCCATCAAGACCCCCGTGTTCCGCCCACATTGAAGGCAGGATGCGAAGCCAGCCCTCGGGCGTCAGGGCCTCGCGCGGTGCTCCGACCTGCTCTGGGTCAGCGGCAAGGGTTTCGAACTCCGGATGGCGACGCAGGAAGGCGACGATCTGGGCCTCGCCTTCCTCACGTTCCAGCGAGCAGACGCAATAGACCAGCCGTCCGCCCTTGCGCACGCGCGAGGCGGCGGCGTCCAGGAGCCGGTGCTGGACATCGGCCAGATTAGCGACATCGGAAGGCCTGACTGCGCGAAGAGCCTCGGGGTTGCGACGGAATGTCCCGGTCGCCGTGCAGGGCGCGTCCAGGAGTATGGCGTCAAACAGGCGTGTGTCAGTCCAGTCCTCGCCCGGGGTGACCACGATCTCGGCCTCAAGTCTGGTCCGCTCCAGGTTCTGGCGCAGACGGCGAAGGCGGGGCTCCGAGCGATCAAGAGCCGTGACTGTCGCACCGGAGGCGGCAATTTGCAGGGTCTTGCCGCCGGGTGCGGCGCAGAGATCCAGAACCGTCTGGCCGGCTGCCGGGGCCAGAAGACGGACCGGAACGGCTGCAGCCGCATCCTGGACCCACCAGTCCCCGTCCTCGAAACCGGGCCAGGTGGCGATGTCGCCCCGACGCCCGGTCCGTACAGTCCCGCCGGGAAGGCCCTCACCGTCAAGGCTTGCGGCGATCAGGGAGGGATCGGCCGAAGGCTTTAGGCTGATATCGGTCGCCGGCTCCTCGCGAGCGGCCAGGGCCAGCCCTGTAAGGGCGACGTCGCCCCAGGTCTGTTTCCAGCGTGCCGCGATCCAGTCCGGCAGATTGGCCTTTGGATCCGTCAGACCCGGTCCCTCGCGCTCTATTCCGCGCAGGACGGCATTGACCAGTGCCTTGTAGGGGCGGGCCTTGGGCTCGCGTTCGGCGAGCTTGACCGCCGTGGAGACCGCCGCAAAGGCCGGGGTGCCCAGGACAAGGGTCTGGGCCAGGGATATGCGCATCAAGGTCCGAACAACCTCAGGGGGTGACTTCTTGAGCCGCCGGTCCAGAATCTGGTCAATCTCACCCAGTCTGCGCAGTGCGGCCATGGCGACAGCGCGCGCGAAGGCCCGGTCTGGCACTGACAGCGAGGCGATAGCGGGCAGGCCAAGGGCCTCATCCAGTCCGCCTCGCCGCGTCAGGGCTGCATTCAGCAGGATACCGGCGGCGACCCTGGCCTCCACACCGATATCGGCTCCCGTCTCGTCACCTTCAGCCGGTTCTGCCGGTCTGGGCCTGGCCTCCCGGCGCGGTGCCCGCGCCTTGTCGGCGAGCCTGCGCCCCCTTGCCCCTGAATCCCGGCCTTTCGGCGTCCCGCCGCTCAAACGCTCACCTGCGTTCCAAGCTCGACCACCCGTCCGGGGGGAATGTGGAAGAAGTCTGTCGGATTGGCCGCGTTACGCATCAGGAAGATATAGAGCTTGTCCTGCCACAGGGGCATCCCCTGGCTGGCGGAAGGCACCACAGACCTGCGGCCGAGGAAGAAGCTGGTCGACATGATGTCGAACTTTACGCCCAGTTTTCGGCAAAGGCCGAGCGCGCGGGGCACGACGGGGCTTTCCATGAACCCGTAGCTCAAGGTGACGATCTTGAAGTCATCATTGAGCGGCTCGATCAGGACACGCTCACTGTCCGGCACCCGCGGTCGATCCGTGGTTCGGACGGTCAGAATGATGTTCTTTTCGTGCAAGACCTTGTTGTGCTTGAGATTGTGCATCAAGGCGACCGGTGCCACCTCGGGATCCGAGGTCAGGAATATGGCCGTGCCCGGCACGCGATGGGGGGGACGGGCCTTGAGCATCTCGATCAGATCGGCAAGCGGCAGGCTGTCCTTCCTGGCCTTGGTGGCCAGGATCTGGGAACCGCGCGTCCAGGTCCACATGATCAGGACCAGGCCGGCACCCAGGACGATTGGCATCCAGGCCCCGTCGGGGATCTTGAGCAGGTTCGAGGTCAGGAAGACCACATCGATGAAGCCGAACGGAATGAGGGCACCCAAGGTGGCCCAGAGCGGCCAGTTCCATTTGCGCGTGATGACCGTGTAGGCCATCAGCGTATTGATCAGCATGACCCCGGTGACGGCCACACCATAGGCGGCTGTGAGGTTATGGGAGCTCTGGAAGACGATCAGAAGGACCAGGACACCAATGAGCATGAGGCTGTTGATGGAGGGCACAAAGATCTGCCCGGCCTGGGTCTCAGATGTGAAGCGGATATCCAGACGGGGCAGCAGGCCCAGCTGCACCGCCTGCTGGGTAACCGAGAAAGCTCCGGTGATCACGGCCTGCGAGGCGATGATCGTGGCCAGGGTCGCAAGGATTAGCATCGGCCAGTAGGCAACCTGTGGGACCATGCTCCAGAACGGGTTCTCCGAAGCTTCCGGATAGGCCAGGATCAGGGCTCCCTGCCCCATGTAGTTCAAAGTCAGGCAGGGTAGGACAAAGGTGAGCCAGCCCATCCGGATCGGTGCCTTTCCGAAATGTCCCATGTCGGCATAAAGGGCCTCGGCTCCGGTTACGGCCAGGAAGACACTGCCCAGGATCACGAAGCCCAGAAAGCCATCGTTGATCAGCAGGCTGACCCCGTAATAGGGGGACAGGGCGCGCAGGATCGAGATGTCGTCGAAGATATGGTAGAGGCCAAGGCCGCCCAGGCATAGAAACCAGACCGCGGTTATGGGCCCGAAGAACTTGGCCAGCCCCTGGGTGCCCCGGGACTGGACCATGAACAGCCCGATCAGGATTCCAGCGGCAATAGGCACGATGAAGGGGTCAAGCCCGCCGTTGATCCCTGGAGCATCCTTGACGCCCTCGACTGCCGAGAGAACCGAGATTGCCGGCGTGATGATGCCATCACCGTAAAAGAGGGCGGCTCCGCAGACCCCGAGAATGAAAATCCAGGCACTGCGTCTGCCGATGGCATGCTGGGCCAGGGCCATCATGGCCAGGGTTCCACCCTCGCCTTTGTTGTCAGCCCTCATGAGGAAGAAGACGTACTTGAGCGTCACCACGATCATCAGCGCCCAGAAGGCGAGTGAGACCACGCCCACCACGGCAAGATCACCGCCAACGCCGCCGCGCGCGTGATGGATGGCCTCACGCAGGGCATAGAGAGGGCTCGTGCCGATGTCGCCAAAGACAACGCCAATGGCCCCGATCGTCAGGGTCCAGAAGCTCGCCTTCTTTACAGCCCCATGCCCGTTCGAGGGCGAGGCTCCCGTGTCGATTGTCGAGGTGGGCGGAGCGGGGGGAGCGCCGTCGCCTCGGGGATCATCCCCAGCCATGAACATCCTCCGGGCCGTGCCGACCGCACACCCATCAAAGCGGGCGCCATTAGGCGCTTTCTGGCCGCTGTTCAATCGCGCGGGGGTTCAAACTGCACGCTGGGGGCCACTCGGTGTTCAGGCCGCCACAGGTAGGGCAGGGCGGGTATTTGTGAATCCTTGCGCAAACGCCTAGTTTCATTGCCCGCCCGGGTACACACATGTCTGACAGCCAACGCTTTCCCGTCGCCGCCCACGCCCTGGCCTATATGGCCTACAAGGGTGCGAAGGCGGCTGACCAGGCTATACCAAGCGCGATCCTGGCGGCCTCCATCCCCACCAATCCCGTAGTGGTTCGGCGGGTGACAGCCCTTCTGGCCAAGGCGGGCCTGATTGCCACCCGTCCAGGAGCATCGGGGGGGTCATGGCTATTGAAGGCCCCAGAGGATGTGACGCTCGATCAGGTGCTTCGGGCCGTAAATGGCTGCGCCCACCTGGGTTCGCCCCCGCAAGGTGCCAAGGGGTGCCCGATCAGCGAACATATTCCCAGACAGGTCGCCCGCGCCCTGACTGCAGCGGATGCGGCGGCCGGACAGGCCCTTGCCCGGATCACGGTTGCAGATCTTCTGGAGCAGAACCCGCCCTCCCTTGCGGGGTTCGGGCCACATCCAGACTGTCCGGACATGACCTGACGGGCTTGCAGGAAATCTTGTCATGATGACTGAAAGTCTGGCCACTGGGCCATTATCCGCAGGATCGGCTCAGGTCCGGACGGCGCTGGTAACGGGTGCCTCGGCAGGTATCGGAGCGGCTCTGGCACGGGAGTATGCACGCCATGGTTGGAACCTCATCCTGACGGCGAGGCGCGAGGCCCCCATGCTTGCCCTGGCCGAGGCGTTGAACGGTGCCTACGGTATTGATGTAGCCGTTATTGCCGCTGATCTTTCTGACCCTTCTGTTCCGGCCTGGCTCGTGGCCGAGATCGGGGCGCGGGGTCTTAAGGTCGATGCCTTGATCAATAATGCCGGATTTTCGCGCACGACCGGTTTTGTCAGCACCGATCCCCAGGCCCATGCCGACATGCTCAGGGTCATGCTTCTGGCACCGGTGGAGCTGGCGCGCCTGTTAGCCCCGGCAATGATCGATCAGGGTTTTGGCCGCATCCTCAATGTCGCCTCTCTGGCCGGGACCATGCCGGCAACGGGGGGAGACACGCTTTATGGGCCCATCAAGAGTTTTCTGATCAAGGCCTCAGCGGGTCTCTGGCTGGAGATGCAGGGCACCGGTGTACATGTGACGGCGCTTTGCCCAGGCTACACCTATTCGGAGTTCCATGACGTCAATGGATCGCGCACCGAGGTGACATCGGCCTATCCCCGCTGGATGTGGCAGACAGCTGATCATGTTGCAGAGGTGGGCTATCGGGCTGCAGAGGCCAATCGGCCAAAGGTGGTCCCGGGATGGCGCAACACCCTTTTGTCGACCCTTCCCAAGCTACTGCCCGAAGGCCTGGCCCTGATGATTATCGCCCGCCATGCCCGGCGGTTGGGCCGGATCTAACCCTGCGGAGCTAAACACACCCTGCAAATCTGCGGTTTTGACGGATCATCGAGGCCTGCCGGGGATGTTGCAGGCGTGATGTGAAGCTGGCCTAATCGTCCTGCGGGGAGACAAACGTGATGGACGACGCCGTTCGTGATGCGGGCCGGGTTCTGGAGCACACGCCCCTTTGGGCCTATGCCCTGCTGGGTCTGCTGGTTGTCCTTGGCATCCGTCGCATGCGCGAACGTGCCACCAGCCTTGCCGGACTTCTGATCACCCCGAGCGCATTTTTGATCTGGAGCCTTTGGAGTGCCGTCAGTTTCTGGATGGATGAACAGAGCGGTTTTTCGCTGCTGATCTGGCCGCTGGCCCTGTCTATGGGGCTGGGGTCGTTCGCGGGTTTCAGAGCCTCTCCCATGCGTCGTCAGGGCGAGCTGATCGTTCGGGCCGCCACCATCCTGCCGCTTCTGGTCTATGTGGGGATATTCGCCTTTCGCTACGCCCTTGAGGTCTGGAGCGCACTTGTGCCCGAAAGGCGGGCCTTGGCACAGGCCCTGGCCGTTCTGGTGTCGGGTTTCATGGCCGGCAGGACCCTTGGCGACTTTGCGTTTGCGGCCAGACTGGGCAACGAACCTGAAGCCTGATGCGGCAACACCGGGGCGACAACAGCCCCGGCCATCCTTCAGCTACAGATCACTTGGCGCCGGCAGGATAGGGTGTTGTCACCGATCCGGCGATCATGCCTGGCAGGGCTTCTGACAGACCCATCAGGATGAACTGTATGGCCAGGGCGCACAGGATGAGGCCCAGAACCCGCACGATGATCGACAGGCCGACCTCGCCCAGCACCCGACTGATGGGGCCGGTAAGGGCAAAACTCACGAAGGACACAAGGCAGGCTGCGGCAATGGCTACGAGTGAGGCCACGGTTCCGGCGGTTCCGATCTTTTCAGCCTCGCCGGCCTGGATGATGATCGCCGAGATTGCGCCAGGTCCGATCATGAGCGGAATGGCAAAGGGCACAACAAGCCTCTGGAAACGCCGTTTGGCGTAGCCTCTGACGTTCTTGACGTCACTGGCGGCGTCCTTGTCTGCAAAACTGGCCAGGAAGTCCTCGCGCGCCATGTCCAGACCCAACAGCAGGAGCAGAATACCGCCGGCGATCCTGAATGCGGCCAGGGAAATCCCGAAGAACTGAAGAAGGCCAAGGCCGGTAAAGAAGAAAAAGCCCAGGAAGACGGCGGCAAACAGGCAGATCAGGGCCGAGACGGAGATGCGTTGCCTGAGGCTGGCCCCGGCCGTGGCAGCCGCAAAGATCGGCAGGTTGCCGATCGGGTCCAGGAGGGCGAACAGGGTCACGAACAGGTTGACCCCAAGATCGAGCGCGTCCATGCCTTGCCCTCAAGCCGCAATTAGATCCAACAGGCCTGCTGGCCGACGCAACCGAAGGGAGCGTCTGCTCCGCATAGCCGCTTGAGACGTCACCGTCGATGACCCACGACCATTCTGCCCCCTTGGATTTAATGCCCGCTCACACTTCAGATCAGCCCAATCGAGAGCCTGATCCGCGTCTTATCTGTGCCCTGGACGTTCCCACAACAGGTGAGGCCCGCCACCTTGTCGAGCAAACCCATGGGGCTGTGGGGTTCTACAAGATCGGCTTACAGCTGTTTGCGTCGGACGGCATGAGCCTGGCGCGGGAACTGAAGGCGGATGGACGTCGCGTCTTTCTCGACTGGAAGCTGCATGACATCGGAGCCACTGTGGAGAAGGCGGCTGCCTCGTTGGCGGCTGCAGGCTGTGACCTTTTGACCGTCCATGCCCGACCCCAGGTGATGGCCGCAGCGCGCCGGGGCGTTGAGGGTTCCGGTCTCAAGGTACTGGGCGTGACCGTCCTGACCAGTCTGTCGGCCGAAGATGTGGCCGCAGACGATCACAGTCTGTCACCGGCTGAGCTGGTCGAGCTCAGGGTTCGACAGGCTCTCGATGCGGGCATTGACGGGGTTGTAGCCAGCCCACAGGAGGCCGGGCGTGTGCGCGAGATCGCGCAATCAGCTGGATGTCCTGGGTTTCTGATCGTTACACCGGGTGTGCGGCCGGCCGGGGCGGCGCTTGACGACCAGAGCCGGGCGGCAACGCCCGTCGAAGCTCTGATGAACGGCGCCACCCATCTCGTCGTTGGCCGTCCGATCACGGCGGCTTCTGACCCCGGTGCCGCGGCCATGGCCATCGCAGCCTCGATCGCCCTGATCTAGGGCTTGCGCGTCTGCCAGGGGCGGCCGGTTCGCGCCAGGGACGACCATCAGGCCCGGGCTTGGATAGGGCTCCGCAAAACGGGGTCTTTCGAGCCTGGGGCGTTATCGCTCTGGTTGTCGGATTTCGTTCGCGCGTCTGTTCGAACACGACCACGAAGTCGGTGATTGACCATCCAGACAGCAAAAAGGCGACTGCCTTTCAGACAGTCGCCTTCATGATAGCGTTTTGACCCTGGGGTCAGTCCTATCAGCCGCGCTCGCCGGGCTCCTGAGCATAGCCCGAACGGGGGGCTACGGCCGGGGGCGCATAGGTCGGTGCCGGATAGGCGGTGGTTGCAGACGGATAGGCTGCAGGAACCGGTGCCAGTGGGCGACCCGAGGGTGGCGGCACGTTCAGCGTGGCCGACGGCGGCGAGGCTACAAGGCAGCAATCGTCGGGCTGGTTGTCCGGGTTGGCCGGGGTGAAGTGGATTTCCGGCGGAGCCACGGTCACATCCGACGGACGGACGTAAACATTCGGAGCTTCCAGATAGACCTGTGCAGGTGCGACCTGGACCGGTGGGGCGTCGACATAGATAGGCGGGCCCTGGATGTAGATGGAAGGCGAGGGTGCAAAGACCGGTGCCGAAGAGACGCGCATGCCGGGTGCACGGACCCGGATGGGCGGTGCTGCAGGGCGGACGGTGTAGAAAGGAACGCTTACGGTCGGCACGTTGCACTCGCAGTCGCGAATGCCCGGGCTACGGCCGGACCAGCGCGACGTCTCAAGCGAGACGGCTGCGACCTGTGCCGAGCCATTGGCCAGAACGTTGAGCGGTACCGACGAGCCGGACCGGCTGTCGGAGGCGGAAGCAGAACCGGCTGCCGCCAATGCAGCGCCGAGCGCCAGGATAAAAGCTGATTTCACGTGTATGGTCTCCCCAGTCACCCAATCCTTACCTAAGCATGAACGAGATTGGATCGGCTTGCACCCGCCAAGAGGAAATCAGCGTAAATATTCCCGTTAGGCGAGAGTGTGACCTCCGTCGGTGCGAATTCCTTGAGTTTCGAGCCCTCAGAGACCATCTGCACGGATCAGAAACAACCGAATCCCCTTCCGCTCAGGATTTTCAATGACCTTCGCCGACCCAAAAGCCACGCCCGACCTCAATAATCACGCAAACGTGATCGTCGAAGGTTCGGATGCGAGCTTCATGACCGACGTTGTAGAGGCGTCCAGATCGCGCCCGGTTATCGTCGACTTCTGGGCCACCTGGTGCGGACCCTGCCGTCAGCTCACGCCGGCGCTTGAGAAAGCGGTCCGGGCTGCAGGCGGGGCTGTCAAACTGGTCAAGATCGATGTCGACAAGAACCCGGCCTATGCTGGCCAGCTCAGGGTCCAGTCGATCCCGACGGTCTATGCCTTTGTCGATGGCAAGCCTGTCGACGGGTTCCAGGGCGCTGTGCCTGAAAGTCAGATCAAGGCCTTCATCGACAAGCTGACGGGCGGCGAGGGGGTCAACAGCGACGTCGAGCAGCTGCTTTCACTTGGGGAAGAATCACTTTCGCTGGGAGATGCCGGTGGTGCAGCCCAGGCCTTTGACCATGTCCTCTCCATTGAGCCGGACAACCTTAAGGCGATTGCTGGCATGGCGGCTGTCTACCTTTTACAAGGGGATGACGAGCAGGCGCGCCAGACCCTGGCTATGGCCCCTGCAGACACAAACGACCCTTCCGTCCTGGCTGTTCGTGCCCGGCTGGCCCTGGCGGAAAATGCCCCTGCGGGCGAACTGGACGGCCTGCGTGCCGCCGTAGCGGCCGCGCCCGGTGATCATCAGGCTCGGTATGATCTGGCGCTAGGCCAGGCCTCGGCGGGCGATCTGAAAGGGGCTGTGGACAGTCTCTTGCACATTGTCTCTGCCGATCGCGAATGGAATGAACAGGCCGCAAGAAAGCAACTTCTGGTTGTCTTTGAGGCCGCAGGTTCCGGGTCGGACGTCGCCCGAGACGGGCGCCGTCGCCTCTCCTCCATACTGTTTGCCTGATCCACAGATGGCACAGGGTTATGTAAAGGCGTCAGACCTACCGCAGGTTATCCCGATCTTTCCACTGGACGGGGCGATTCTGCTGCCGCGCGGCCAACTGCCGCTCAACATTTTCGAACCGCGCTATCTGAACATGGTGGATGATGCCATGGCCGGTGACCGGATCATTGGCCTGATCCAGCCTTCGGGTGGGCCAGCGCATCATCCTGCCCTCACGGCTGTGGGCTGTGCGGGGCGTATCACCGGTTTTGCCGAGACCTCGGACGGTCGCTACCTCATCACACTGACAGGCGTGGCCCGTTTCCGGGTTGCAGCGGAACTGTCCAGCCCGACCCCTTACCGTCAGGTCAGGGCCGAGTTTGCCCGTTACGAGGCTGATCTGAGTGCGCCTGACGAGGGCGTGTTCGACAGGACAGGCTTTCTTGAGGCGCTCAAGCTCTATCTCGAGCGGCGCCAGCTCGAGATAGACTGGGAGACCGCTGGGGCCGCACCGCGCGAAGCGCTCGTCAATAGTCTGTCCATGGCCCTTCCCTTCGAGCCGGCAGAAAAACAGGCCCTTCTGGAGGCCATGGATATTGATGACCGCTCCGAAAGTCTCAAGGCCCTGCTGCGCATTGATGCCGCCGAACCGGGTGACGGCGATATGCCGGTTTCCATGCAATAGCCGTGGCACATTAAGGCCAGTAGCGCGCTGCGTTCGGCCCCGTTAGGAGAGGCTTATGAGTGATGCGTTCAACACCCCGAACACCGTTGATCCGCGCCTTCTCGAGGTGCTGGTCTGTCCGGTCACGCGCGGCCCCCTGTCCTATGACCGTGAGGCCAATGAGCTGGTTTCAAAGAGTGCAAGGCTAGCCTATCCGATCCGTGAGGGCGTACCGATCATGCTGGCCGAGGAAGCCCGCTCCCTGGACTGAGGACTGAGATACAGAAATCCAGACGGTCTGGAACCGGTTCGGTTGAAGCCCTGTTCCAAGCGCAATGAGTCCGACAGATATCTACCTTCCGGGTTGTCAGCTCCGGGTCCAGAAGCTGCGACGTTTGCCCAGCTGCAACCTTTCGACCTGAAGTCTGCGAGTATCGCTTTCTCTTGTTAAAAATGGTCTCGCCCTCTCTTCAGGGAGATGCCCGCTTCACCCACTGTCCGAAATCGAGGGACCACCTCACATCCACCTTGCCGCTGCCAGACTATGAGTATCCAAATCGGTCTTTGGGGTCTTTTTGAACCCGCAATGAATTGAAATATAATAGCGAATCGGCATTTGAGTGCGCTCAGCGCGTTCTCGACCTAGCCCCTGGTTGGCTGGTTTGCTATTCAAGGGGCGGAGGTTCGGTGCGATGGCAAAACAGGGTCAGCATGTGGTTCGCCGCTCGTCCGGCGGATGGGCCGTGAAGAAGGCGGGTGCGACGAGAGCGACCAGCGTCCATGCCACTCAGGAAGATGCCATTGTGGCCGCAACCAAGATTGCTCAGAACCAGAGGACTGAACTCTATGTTCATGGTCGTGATGGCCGGATCAGAGAGCGAAATTCTTACGGACACGACCCGCATCCGCCGAAAGGCTGATCTTGCCTCCTCCCTTTGAGCGCTCGGTTTTCGTCAACTGCCCTTTCGATGAAGAGTTCGCCCCTATCCTGCAGGCAGTTGCGTTCTGCATCGTCTACATGGGATTCTTCCCACGTCTGGCACCGGAAAATGCCGACAATGGCGCGGCGCGGCTTGATCGCATCGCCGATCTCATCCGAGAATCCAAATACGGCATCCATGATCTGAGCCGCTGCAAGTCCACTGCAGCGGATGAATACGCGCGGATGAACATGCCGTTCGAACTCGGTCTCGATCATGCCTGTCGAAGATATGGACATTCTTCTCTGTCGGATAAGCGCATCCTTATCCTCGAGCACACCCGCTATGACTATCAACGTGCGCTATCGGACATTGCCGGTTGGGACATCCATGCTCATGGTGGCGATCAAGAAAAGGCGGTCCGCCATGTTCGAACCTGGCTAATCGCGCAGGCTGGTGCACAGGCCGTGGGATCAGCGCGCATACAGGGTAAATACCTTGCTTTTCAGGAATGGTACTGGGAGCGCGAGCTCGCTGCTGGATCATCCGAAGACGATATCCGAGAGTACCCCACCGTCGAACTCATCCGCGCGATGCATGAATGGAAAGGTGCTGGCGAACCGGCCTAGGCGTCTATCTCGCCTTATCCCAACCCCAAGATTACCGGTTCAGATCACCCAAGGACTCTCGTTCTGGCGGGATGAGAGACGGCGGCACCCGGTTAGATATAGAAAATCTAAGCCCATTTAGATTTCTAGACGAAAAGTTCGCTGCAAGTCCCGAGGGCGTGTTTTGGTGTCAGGCCCTCAGACGCGTTCGCCCCGCAGAAGCCGTGGCAGGTCGCCTGTGGCTCCGCCGGCTTCGTGCATGAAGGCCTGCCGCAGAGGTGCCATCCGGTTGACGGCGGCCATGCCCAGGTCACGAGCCAGTCGCACCGGGCCGATATCATTCGAAAACAGGCGCACGAAGGCGTCAAATCCGGCGGCCAGGACCGTGTTGTCGAAACGGCGCCAGCGCAGATACCTGTCGAGAACGATCTCCGAGCCGATATCCTCACCCAGCCGCATGGCCTCGATCAGCACCTCGGCAAGGGCGGCTGCATCCTTCAGTCCCATGTTCAGACCCTGTCCGGCGACGGGATGCACGCCGTGGGCTGCGTCTCCGATCAGGGCGGTTCGCGGTGCCGTAAGCCGCTCGGCCAGTTCAAGGGAGAGTGGATAGACAAAGCGGGGCCCCTCAGGGGTCACCCCATCCAGGAAATCGCCGAACCTGCGCATCAGATGGGCCTGGAAAGCCGCCTCTGATGCGGTTCGCAGAGCTTCAGCCCTGCGTGTCGTTTCTGTCCAGACAAGGCTGGCGCGCTGACCGGTCAGGGGCAGGATGGCAAAGGGCCCGCCCGGGAGGAAATATTCATGGGCAACGTTGCCATGGTCACGGCCGAGCCTGACCGTAGCGACCACGCCGGACTGGCCGTACTTCCAGCCAATCGAGCCGATTCCGGCGGCCCGGCGCACGACGGAACCCCGTCCTTCTGCCCCGACTACAAGCGCTGCAGATAGGGACCGGGTGCTTTCAAGCCTGACTTCGGCCCGCCCGGGCCTCACATCCACCGAACTGACCCGGTCGGGTGCGAAGACCTCGATCCCGGCCGCCGTTACAGCCTCTGAAAGGGCTACCCGGATGCGACGGTTCTCCACCATATAGCCCAGGGGCTCGCCACCATTGCCATCACCGATCTCGTCAGCGTCAAATCGCAGCCAGGCTGGCGAGGGCGGTTTGGAGGCCGCCCCAGGGCGGCGGCCATCGGTGACGAGGATGTGGTCCATGCGGCAGGCGTGGGGTCTGAGGCTTTCACCCAGTCCAAGAGTGTCAAGCATCCTGAAGGTTGACCAGGCGATGGCCGTCGAGCGGCCGTCAAATGTCGGGGCAAGCTGATCGGGAAACGGGTGAGGATCGACGAGTGCGACCTTCAGTCCGCCCTGGGCTGCCGCCAGGGCAAAACTCGCACCGGAAAGTCCACTGCCGGCAATGATGACATCGTGAGTGTGAGCCTGGGTCATGCCTGGGGTTTAGCGCTGCAGAGCGCCATGTACCATGCACGACTGCAATGCTACCGGTGTCATCAACCGCGCCCCACCGTCGCATGGTTGTCGTCGGGGAAGCTCGCCTCTAGGAGATAGGCACTGTCCCGTGCCCATGACGCACCTGCTGGAATCCCCATGCCCGAACTGACTGACAAACAGACCTTCTCAGAGCAGGACGCACTGGACTTCCACCGGATTCCGACGCCGGGCAAGATCTCCATGGCCCCCACAAAGCCGATGGCGACCCAGCGCGATCTGTCCCTGGCCTATTCGCCGGGCGTGGCCATTCCCGTCCTGGCCATCGCTGCCGATGCCGACAAGGCCTATGACTACACCGCCAAGGGCAACCTTGTGGCCGTGATCTCGAATGGCACAGCGATCCTGGGCCTGGGCAATCTGGGCCATATGGCTTCCAAGCCGGTGATGGAGGGCAAGTCGGTCCTTTTCAAGCGGTTTGCCGACGTCGACAGCTTTGACGTCGAGGTCAAGACCACGGATCCGGACGAGTTCATCACGGTCGTCAAGAATATCGGCGATACCTGGGGCGGCATCAATCTGGAGGACATCAAGTCCCCGGAATGTTTCGTGATCGAATCAGAGCTTCAGGACCTCCTCGATATTCCGGTCTTTCATGACGACCAGCACGGAACGGCCATCATCTCCACGGCAGGTCTCATCAACGCCTGTCATGTCACGGGCAAGCGGCTTGAGGACATCAAGGTTGTCCTGGCCGGGGCCGGGGCGGCAGGCCTTTCCTCCATTGCCCTGATGAAGGCGGCCGGGGTGAAGGCAGAGAACACCGTCATCTGTGACCGGGACGGCGTGGTCTACAAGGGTCGGCCCACAGGCATGGACCAGTGGAAGGCCGCGCATGCGACCGACACACCCTTGAGAACCCTGGCCGAGGCCATGGTCGGTGCCGATGTGGTGCTAGGGCTGTCGGCAAAGGGTGCGATCACCAAGGACATGGTGGCCTCCATGGCTCCCAATCCCATCATCTTTGCCATGGCCAATCCAGACCCGGAGATCACGCCCGAGGATGTGCTGTCCGTGCGTTCCGATGCCATCATCGCCACGGGCCGGTCCGATTATGCCAACCAGGTCAACAACGTCCTGGCCTTCCCCTACCTATTCAGGGGGGCGCTGGATGTTCGGGCCCGCAGGGTGAACCACGAGATGAAGGTGGCCTGCGCCCAGGCTCTGGCAGCGCTGGCCCGCGAAGATGTTCCAGATGAGGTGGCCGCAGCCTATTCGGGGCGCAAGCTCAAGTTTGGTCCGGACTACATCATCCCGACGCCGTTCGATCCGCGGCTGATCTGGTACATTCCACCCTTCGTGGCCCAGGCCGCCATGGACACAGGGGTCGCCAGGAAGCCTATTGCCGACATGGAGGCCTATCGGGCCTCGCTCCGAGGCCGGATCGATCCGACGGCGGCCCTGATGCAGAAGATTTCGTCTGCCGTTCGTGCAGCACCCGACAAGCGGGTTGTGTTTGCTGAAGGCGAAGAGACGACGGTTATCCGCGCCGCCTGGGCCTTCAAACAGGCGGAGCTGGGTATTCCGATCCTTCTGGGCCGCGAGGAACTGATCCGCAGAAATGCCACCGAGGCGGGGCTCAACTTCGATGACCTTGGTATTGAAATCATCAATGCGCGTATCTCTCACAGGAATGCCGAGTACACGGACTGGCTCTATGAGAAGTTGCAGCGTCGCGGCTATCTGAAGCGTGACGTCCAGCGCATGATCAACCAGGACCGCAACTATTTTGCTGCGACCATGGTGGCCCATGGCGAGGCCGATGCGGTGGTCACCGGTGTTACGCGGAACTTCAACATGGTTCTGAAGGAGATTCGCCGCGTCCTGGACGTCAAGGAGCGGATGATCGGCCTCTCCATTCTGCTGTCCAAGGGCCGCACCCTGTTCGTGGCAGATACCTCCATTCATGAAATGCCCGATGCCGAGGAGTTGGCCGAGATCGCCATCCAGGCGGCAGCGACGGTGCGCAAGCTGGGTCGAACGCCACGCGTCGCCTTCCTGTCCTACTCGACCTTTGGCAATCCGCCCGGAGAGCGCGCCGAAAAGGTCCGTGAGGCCATTCGTATTCTCGATCAGCGCGGTGTCGACTTTGAATATGAAGGCGAGATGCCACCGGAACTGGCGCTGGAGCCAGATGCCCGGGCGGCCTATCCATTCATGCGATTGACCGGACACGCCAATGTCCTCGTCATGCCAGCGATCCACTCGGCGGCCATCTCGACGCGTCTGGTCCAGTCCATGGGTGGCGCCACTG
>JBFZCB010000328.1:0-7527 GCA_041308165.1 Caulobacterales bacterium | reverse complement strand
GGCGTCGACGAGCTGAATAGAGCCATCCAAACCTGTTCTGATGTCTTGCATCGTGGCGACCAGAGACCTGTCAACGTGGGCGTGGAAGGTCTTGCGCGTCGGCCGTTTTGGAGCCTGTCGCTCGACTGGGCGTTCTTCGGACAGCCATTTGGGCAGGCCTCCATCAAGAACGCGGACCCCTTCGACACCCATCAGCGTCAATGACCACCAAAGTCTCGGCGCTGAGAAAAGTCCCGCCGTGTCATAAACAACGATGGGGTCCTTTTCACAGACGCCCAGATCCCCCATGGCTTCGGCAAACCGGTCTGCCGTTGGCAACATGTGGGGCAGGGTGGTTTCAGTGTCCGACACAGCCTCTAGATCAAAGAAGACGCTTCCAGGGATACGCAAGGCCGTAAACTCAGCCCGGGCATCACGACCATCCAGATGCCAACTCGCGTCGATGAGTTTCAGGCCGCCATCGGCAAGCCGATCGCCCAGTTCCTGGGTGCTGATTAAAGGGGAACTCTGGAGCATGGAAAGCCTATAGTCCTGTCTTAGTTTGCGTGGAAGTTTGAGCCGGGCCCCAATCGCCTTGCCGCAGCACCGGTGCAATCAAGACGTTTGAGACATCCACGGATCCCTCATTTTCGTCAGAGGAGGTCAAGGGAGTTTTGATGTCCATGCCACATGCCGCCAAACCCGGTACCTTGCGCCTTGTGCTGGGTGATCAGCTCTCCGAACAACTGTCGGCTCTAGACGAACTGAATCCGTCGATCGACGTCGTTCTCATGGCCGAGGTGCTGGCCGAAGCTGTGTATGTAAGGCACCATAAGCAGAAGATCGCTCTGACCTTTGCGTCCATGCGTCACTTTGCAGAGCGGTTGCGCAAACGCGGCATACAGGTGCGCTACGTAGGCATTGATGACGGCGGCAATCTTCATTCCATCACAGGTGAACTTGCAAGGGCTCTGGACGAAACCGGACTTGGAGCCATAACGGTCACAGAGTGCGGAGAGTGGCGGCTTGCCGAGCAGATTGCAGACTACGCTCGAGCCTGTCCTGTTCCCCTCCAGATCCGCCCAGATCGCAGGTTCATTTGTTCAAAGACCCGTTTTGCGCACTGGGCCAACGGTAAGAAACAGCTCCGCATGGAGTTCTTCTATCGTGAGATGCGACGCGAGCATCAGTTGCTGATGGATGGCGACCAGCCGGCGGGGGGGCAGTGGAACTATGACCATGAAAACAGAAAGCGCCTGCCAAGTGGTTTTCCACTTCCAGAGCGACTTCGCTTCCTACCTGATCCGATAACGGTCCAGGCCATTGATGACGTTGCGCGTCTGTTTCCTGACCATTTCGGCGAACTTGAGAGTTTTGGATGGCCGACCCACGCCGATGCCGCCGAACAGCTCTTGGAAGACTTCATCAGCAACATTCTTCCTGGGTTTGGTGACTGGCAGGACGCCATGTCTAGGGATCAGCCTTGGATGTGGCACGCCCTCATATCCACCTCATTGAACCTTGGGCTGATCGATCCCATGGACGCCTGTCGCAGGGCGGAAGCCGCCTATCGCGCTGGCCTTGCGCCGCTGAATGCCGTCGAAGGCTTTGTGCGTCAGGTCTTGGGCTGGAGAGAGTTCGTAAGGGGAATCTACTGGCTCAAGGTCCCTGAGTACCGGTCCCGCAATCACCTTGATGCAGACCGTCAGCTACCCGAACTCTTTTGGTCAACTCGCAGCGCGATGGCCTGTGTCAGTGACGTTGTGAAGTCGGCCAGCGCCCATGCCTATGCTCATCATATCCAGAGACTGATGATAACCGGCAATCTGGCCATGCTTTTGGGCGTTCATCCCGATCAGGTGGACGAATGGTACATGGTGGTCTTTGCCGATGCCTATGAGTGGGTTGAGATGCCCAATACGCGTGGCATGGCGACCTTCGCCGATGGCGGTATAGTGGGCTCCAAACCCTATGCAGCGTCTGGGGCCTACATCGATCGCATGGGCAACTATTGTTCGGGTTGCAGCTTTGATGTGAAAGCCAAGTCAGGATCAGGAGCCTGCCCGTTCAACCGGCTATATTGGGGGTTCCTTGAGAGAAACCGCAAAAGGCTTGCAGGAAACCCCCGTATGGGGATGGCTTATCGCACACTGGACGGTTTCGGCCCCGACAGACGCAAGACCCTGCTGGAAGACGCTGATGCCTGCAGGATGGAACTCGGTGCCTTACCTCTGATCTGATCATGCCGGGCTTCGGTTGGCGCTGATGGTCTTTAACGCCTCCAGGGCCCTGGCTCTGGCCATGGCGTGATCAACCATAGGCCTTGGATAGTCTTTGCCGAGTCTGACCCTTGCATCCAGTAGTACGCCAGGGGGAGCTGTCCAGGGGGCCTGCAGCCATTTGTCAGGCACCCGAGCAAGTTCGGGTACCCAACGTCTTACGTATTTTCCCGCTGCATCAAACTTTTCGCCCTGCGTCACCGGATTGAAAATTCGAAAGTACGGGGCTGCATCCGCCCCGGAGCCCGCAACCCACTGCCAGTTCTGGGTATTTGAGGCCAGGTCTGCATCGACAAGTGTGTCCCAGAACCAGGCTTCTCCCCTCCGCCAGTCAATCAATAGATGTTTGACGAGGAAGGAGGCGACAACCATCCGCACTCGATTATGCATCCAGCCGGTGGACCACAGTTCCCGCATACCGGCATCGATTATGGGATAGCCCGTCATACCCTTTGTCCAGGCCTCGAAGCCGGGGCCGTCATCCCGCCATGGAAAGTCCTCGAACTCCGCTCTGAAGGCCTGATCAGGTAAGGTGGGAAAATGATGAAGTAGGTGTGCAGAGAAGTCTCGCCATCCGATTTCAGCGATAAACTTGTCAGCCTCGCCTGCCGGAACCCTGCCAGCCTGAGCAGCAGCCCTGGCGGCCCTCACAAGATGCCACGGTTCGATCTCCCCCCAGTGAAGGTGAGGCGAGAGCCGACTGCAGGCTGGCCTGGCGGGGAAGTCCCGCCCTGTCGAATAGTCTTTGAGGCCTGTGTCCAAAAAGCCTGCCAGAGCTCGGGAAGCTCCATCTTCGCCGGGTTCCCAGTTAAACCCCCTGGACCAGTCTGGCCTCGTTGGATGCAGGCACCAATCCTCAAGCGCATCACTCCTGGGTATTGGGCCCTGGGCAATGACGGCAGGCGCAGCCAGAGGCTCTGCAGGTTCAGTGAGTGCAAGGAGAGCCCGAAGGAACGGAGTGAAGACCTTGTAGGGCCCGCCCGATCCATTCAGAACCTTGCCAGGTTCGCTCAGTAGGGTGCCGTTACAGGCTATGACTTTTATGCCCTCTGCCAGCAAAGCTGTTTCCAGTTCACTATCGCGAGTGAACCCGGACGGCTCGAACAAACGGTTCATGTAGACTGAGGTTGCACCCGTCTCGTCAATCAGACGTCGCAACTCGGTTTCCGTGTTCCCTCGCCGTAAAACCAGAGAGGCACCCCGCTCTGCCAGTGAGACCGCAAGCGCCTTTAGGGACTTATCGAGCCACCACATCGATGCATCACCAGGAGTGCGACCCCCATAGACAGCATCATGGATGTAGACGCACAGAACCGGACACCCGGTTGAAATGGCCCGTGCCAGTGCAGGATTATCCGCCAGCCGCAGATCACGCCGAAACCATAGGATGACCGGACGGGTTCCCGTCTCGGCTGATGTGGTCACGCAAGTGTTGTCCATGATAGGCTGATACTCTCGACGACCTGTTCCGTCGGACTGCTCTTAGTCCCGGTTCAAGTCGTCACGCCATAGTCCAGTACGCAAGGTTTAGCCCGTGAGCTCTCCAAACGCTGTCATCACACTCTCCGGCAACGGGATTAGGACCCCAGTCGTCATCGGTGGTGGTGCCCGAATCGCATTTATCGCAGGGCCTTGCCAGATGGAGAGCCGCCAGCACGCCCTCGAGACCGCCTTTGCGCTCAAGGAGATTGGCGAAAGACTGAATGTGGGGATCATCTACAAGACCAGTTACGACAAGGCGAACAGAACCAGCGCAAATGCGGCACGCGGGCTTGGTCTGAATGAGGCCTTGCCGATTTTTGCGGAAATCCGACAAGCCACTGGCCTACCCACCCTGACCGACGTCCACACTGAAGGTCATTGTGCACCCGTGGCAGAGGCCGTCGACGTCCTGCAGATTCCGGCATTTCTGAGCCGACAGACAGACCTTCTCGTCGCTGCCGCTCTCACGGGACGCGCCATAAACATCAAGAAGGGACAGTTCCTTGCCCCTTGGGACATGAAGAATGTTGTGGCCAAGGTTGTCGGGGCCGGCAATCCGAATGTCATGGCATGCGAACGTGGAGCCAGCTTCGGCTACAACACCCTAGTATCGGACATGCGCGCACTGCCTGTGCTTAGAGATATAGGCTGTCCGGTCGTGTTCGACGCTACCCATAGCGTTCAGCAGCCGGGCGGGCAGGGGACATCTTCTGGGGGGCAACGTGAGTTCGTCCCGGTTCTGGCCCGCGCTGCGGTTGCGGTTGGCGTTGATGCCGTCTTTATCGAGACCCATCCTGATCCGGACCATGCGCCCTCCGACGGACCCAACATGGTACCGTTGGATCAGTTTGAAGCCCTAGCAGCCGAGCTGATCGCCTATGATGACCTGACGAAATCCAGGATGCAGGTCCGGCTTTCCGGAGCTGCGTGAATCCGGTAGGCCGGTAGGATGGGCGACCGATCGATGAATCTGGGCGAACTTCAGAGTTTGCTGGAAGACGCCAAAGGGCGAGCACTGGCCTGTGTCGGCGACCTCATGCTCGATAGATATGTATATGGCGAAGTAAGTCGCATCTCTCCCGAGGCTCCGATACCGGTTCTCAAAGCAGGCCGGACTGTGACCATGCCTGGCGGCGTGGGCAATGTGGCCAGGAACGTTGCGGCCCTGGGTGGTCAGGCCCAGCTCGGGGCCATCATCGGCCAAGATGAAGCCGGCAGATGCCTTGAAGATCTCATCAGGCAGGACCCCGGGATCGACGACTTTCTTACAATCTCTCCGGACGCACGCACTACGGTAAAGACGCGCTTTGTGGCCTCTGGCCAGCAATTGTTGCGCCTGGATGATGAGACTAATGCAGTATCAGGTTTTAGTAATAATTGTGTCTTTGCAGACGCTTGTGTAATTCTCTTGTCAGATTACGCCAAGGGCGTGATTGATCAGGATCTGATTGCCAAAGCCCTAGCCAGTGGTGTTCCGGTCATTGTCGATCCAAAGGGCAGGGACTTCGGGCGTTATGGTGCAGTCACAGTCATAAAGCCGAATGCCGCCGAGCTCTCACTCGCAACCGGCCTGCCCGTCGGTACGGATCAAGAGATCGAAGCGGCTCTATCCGTCTTGCTGGGCATGACAACGGCCAGTGCCATTGTTGTGACAAGAGCGGGGCGGGGAATGTCGCTTGCCCGGAGGGGAGGGACGATTTCGCATTTCCCCGGGCGAGCCCGTGAGGTCTTTGACGTCTCTGGAGCCGGAGACACCTGCATGGCGGCTCTTGGACTAGCACTCGGTGCCGGACGCTCACTTGAGGACGCTGTTCGGTTTGCCATCCTGGCGTCCGGCGTCGTTGTGGCCAAGAGTGGTACGGCGGTTGTCACGCCCCAGGAGTTGATCGAAGCAGAGATGAGTCAACAGGCTTCTCTGGCTTGGGCCAAGATCTCGAGCGTGGATGATCTTGTGGCTGAGGTTGATAGCTGGCGGGCACAGGGCCTGAAGGTTGGGTTCACCAATGGCTGCTTTGACATTCTGCACAGGGGCCATGTGGCCTATCTCGCTCAAGCCAGAAGCTGGTGTGATCGTCTGATTGTTGCCCTAAATACGGATGCCTCGGTGACCCGCCTTAAGGGGGAGGGGCGCCCGGTCAATGATCTAGATAGCCGCGCCGCGGTGATTGGAGGCCTTTCAAGCGTGGATCGAGTGACCGCATTTGGGGAAGCCACACCCATCCACCTGATCGAGCGACTTCGCCCGGACGTCCTCATTAAGGGCGCAGACTATACGCGTGAAGGCGTAGTCGGGGCTGACCTTGTCGAAGGCTGGGGCGGCGAGGTCCGTCTGGCGACATTCGAGGAGGGTTATTCGACAACCCGGACCCTGGCCAAGATGACAGGAGCCAACGGATGAGCCGTCGCGTCATCGTGGTGACCGGAGGCGCCGGGTTCATCGGATCCAATATTGTCGCTCGGCTGTCAGCGGACGCCAGCTACGAGATTGTCGTCTGTGACAGGCTTGGTCAGGCCAATGATGAGAAGTGGAAAAACCTGGCCAAACATCCGGTCTCAGACTTCTGGCTACCTGAGGAGCTTTTTGGCAGGCTCGAACGGCACAAGGATCGGATTGAGGCGATTGTTCACATGGGGGCCATCTCTGCCACGACTGAAGCTGATGCCGACCTTATACTCAGAACAAATTTCAGCCTGTCGCGTGACCTGTGGGACTGGTGTTCTGCCCATAGGGTGAGGATGATCTATGCCTCCTCAGCTGCGACCTACGGCGATGGGACTATGGGGTTCGACGATAGCAACGATCCTAAGGACCTGAGTTCACTTCGACCCTTAAATGCCTATGGTTATTCAAAATTATTGTTTGATCAGTATGCCGTCAGACAGGCCGGTGAGGGGGCGTCACCGCCACAATGGGCCGGTTTGAAGTTCTTCAATGTCTACGGCCCCAACGAAGCCCACAAGGGGTCCATGAAATCTGTGGTCGCCCAAATCTGGCCTGACCTGAGCGCTGGCCGTGGTGTCACACTGTTCCGTTCCCACAGGCCCGATTATCCCGATGGCGGGCAGATGCGTGACTTCGTTTTCGTCGACGACGTAGTCGACATCATAGCCTGGCTAATCGGAAACATCGACGTATCGGGAATCTACAACGCAGGCTCAGGTCAGGCACGGTCCTTCCTGGACCTTGCCCATGCAACCTTCTCAGCCGCAGGGCTCGAGCCATTGGTTAGCTATGTGGACACACCGCAAGCTATCCGGCCCCGATATCAGTACTTCACAGAGGCGAAAATGGATCGCTTGAGGGCTGCGGGCTACTCCGGTCAAGCCACGCCACTTGAGGAGGGTATAAGGCGCTATGTCCAAGACTACCTGACACAACCGGATCCCTTCAGGTGAAAGGCCGGAGGCTGACCTTGCGCCAATGGATTGGCTGGTTCGGCTTATTCCTTGTCTTCCTGCTGGCTCTTGCGACCTTCATCTGGCGAAGCGACATTCGCATAGCGGCGATGGATCCGCAGATTCCCTTCCAGATCTATGAACCGCCTCCGGCTCCAGACTATCAATCACAATCATCCTGGGCACTTTGGAAGGCCCGCACGGCATCGTCAGGCCAGGCCGCCGTATTCTTCGTTCACTCAACCACCTATGACAAACACAAGGCCTGGATTGGGCCGATCGGTGATCCGGCCGCCGATGCCTACCTCTCCAGGGTGATACTGCCGAACTATGCTGGCCCTTTTGCATCCTTGGGAACTGTCAGTGCGCCCATTTACCGACAATCCAGTCT
>JBFZCB010000327.1:0-2539 GCA_041308165.1 Caulobacterales bacterium | reverse complement strand
GGGGCCAACTGGACGGTCAGCTTTCAAGCGCCCTGGCTACAGGTCCATCCCAGGCTGTTGCGCCAGGGACTTGTAATTCGATGGCGTGCAGGGGGGATCTGGCGCAGGTCTGTCTGCGTCGTTCACCTGCCAAACAGGCCACGGTTGGAGACTGGGCCTGCCAGCAGACCCTTTCCTGAAGGGCTGAGCCTCTGGATGAGTGTCGAGCGCCCTAGTCTGGACGCCGCTGGCCGGGGGCGTCTTCTTCGGTTCTTGGAAGCTGGCCACGGGCCACGTTCCCGAGCAGCTGTTCAATTATCGTAAGGCGGCGTCCGCGCGTGGGAGTCTCGCGACTTGCCATTGCAAACTCTTGCCCGTCGTCAAGGCCGAGTGTCCGGACACCGGAGACCTTGCCGTCACTCTCATCGAAGGTGATTTCGGTAACGCTGCGCTGCGACACCTTGGCGGTGTTGTATGTGTAGCGCTCCGTCGTCTGGGTCATGTAGTACCAGATCGTGTCTCCCTCAAAGGTAGACGTCGTTGACGGGGTTCCGAGGCGGGCAAGGACCGTTTCCCGGGTGTCTGTTCCGGCAACGACCTCTGAAGGTTTGGCGTCGATCGCCTGGAAGCCATGCTGACCCACGACGGGGGCACAGGCTCCTATGGCACCGGTGCCCAGCAGCAAGAGGGCGGTGGCTCCGAAAAGTCGGGCGTAACGGGGCATGAAACAATCGCCTGCATTGAACAAGGTCTTTGACCTAGCCGGACACGCGTCCTAGTTCAACGGCGCGGCAGAAAAGGGGCCGTCAACATGCTCAGAAACATCTTTCGCAAACGCGTCCTCGAAAAGGTAGGCGAACCGCTCTATGCATCGGTCGCTGCCCAGTCCCGCCAGACGGGCTTCTATACCCTTATGGGGGTCGCCGATCGGATCGATGCTCGCTTTGAGGTCTACACCCTGCATGTGTTGCTCCTGATTCTGAGACTGCGTGACGAGGATCTGTCGGCCGAGGGCGTGCAGACCTCGGGTCCTGGAGGGGAGGCAGCTCAGTCTCTTTTTGATGTCTATGTCTCTGCACTGGACAATGCCCTGCGCGAACTTGGTGTGGGAGACACCTCGATGGCGCGCAAGATGCGCAGTCTGGGCGAAGCTCTGTATGGTCGTATGGTCGCCTATGAGTCTCCCCTCAGGCAGTTTGATGAAGTCGCGCTCTCCCATCTGCTTGCGCGCAATGTCTTCGGTGATGAAAATGCGCCAGGCGGTGCCGAACTGGCCCGTTATGCCATTGCTGCTCGCAGGCAACTGGCAGATCAGAGGTTTGAGGATATCTTAGGCGGTCCGGTCTGGCCCGCGGTTGCTGCATGATTGAGGTTTTGGCGTGAGTACCGAGGTTCTGCTTTCCGAGACACTACGGATCAATGAGATCGGTGCAGGCGTGACGCGTCGGATCCAGCCCGATGCCGAAACCTGCCGGCGTATTGCCCGCAGCCTCGATCTGGTCGCGCTGGACAGCCTGGATGCCGTGCTGACCGTAACCCCGGGGCGCGAAGGCTGGCATTTGACCGGGAGGCTCACTGCAGGTGTTGTGCAGGCCTGTGGTATTACGCTTGATCCCCTGCCGGTCAGTATTGACAGGGCTTTCTCCATCGAGCTTGTCGATCGCCTGCCTAACGAGGGGGATGATCGCGAGATTGAGGTTTCCGTGGACGATGATGCGCCTGACCTGATCGAGAATGGCAAAATCGACCTGGGTCAGTACACGATCGAGCAATTGGTTCTTTCACTCGACCCCTTTCCCAGAAAGCCGGGCGCAGAGTTTGTGCAGCCTCCAGAGCCTGTTGAAATATCACCATTTTCTGTTCTGAAGCAGTTCCGCCGTCCTGACGGTGAAGGCGGGAGTTAGTTGACTTTAAGGCAACTTCGCCTGACCGGGGTTCCAATCCGCGCCGCCGTCGTTATCTTCCCCCCGCACTTGAACGCCGCGTTAGTCGGTGTGTGGAGTTGAATGCCCTTGCCTTCCCTGACCGTGATTTCCCTCGACGCCATGGGTGGCGACCATGGGCCCCCAGCCGTTGTCGGTGGCATTCGTGACTATGTCCGACGCTTTGGCGACGAGAATCTCAAATTCCTTGTCCACGGCGATGAGACGGCTATCAACATTGAGATCGCCAGATACAATTTGAGCCCCTCGCTTGTAGACGTGCGTCATACCGACAAGGTCGTGGCCATGGACGAAAAGCCTGCGCAGGCCATGCGCAGAGGTAAGGGATCTAGCCTCTGGAATGCTATTGACGCCGTCAAACAGGGAGAGGCGGGCGCAGTTGTTTCGGCTGGTAACACCGGTGCCCTCATGGCGATCTCCAAGCTCATTCTACGCATGTCTGCAGAAGCGCTCGAGCGACCCGCCATCGTCGCCGGCTGGCCGACCCTGAAAGGGATCACGGCTGTTCTGGACGTCGGTGCCAACATTGAAAGCGACGCGCGCCAGTTGATCCAGTTCGCCATCATGGGTGAAGCCTATCATGCCGCGGTGAATGGGGTTGCAAAGCCGGTTATCGG
>JBFZCB010000326.1:0-2896 GCA_041308165.1 Caulobacterales bacterium | reverse complement strand
TTATTGGATATGGAAAATCCGACCTGCAAGACAGGTTGGCCCGACGAGCGGCTCAGGAAGGTCGCAGGCTTTTGCCCGATCCCGCGCCCCAGGTCGGGGCCTTTTATCGCTCAGACCATTTCCCTCTCGCCAAGATGGGGGTTCCGGCTCTTTTTGCGGCGGCAGGGTTTACCGGAGCGACTGAGGCCAGTCGCGTCTATGTGCGGGACCGTTATCACCAGCCGACAGACGACTGGAGCCCGGGTTGGGATCTCAGTGGCGCAGCCGCCGATGTGCAGCTGCTTTTCAGTGTAGGTCGAGATTTGGCCAACAGTTCCGAATGGCCGAGGTGGACGCCCGGAAACGAGTTTGAGGCCGTGCGAGAGGCCAGCGCGACCAGACGTCAGTAGATGGGCCAGGGCGTGGCCATCCCTGCCACGTCCTGCATAGAGCCAGTTCAGCCTTTTTTCAGCTGCCAGGCCCCACCGCCAGCGACTGAAAGGTAGAGGAAGATAAAGCAGTAGAGGATGGCTGCGACTCCGCCGTTGGCGACCGGGAAAGGGCTGGATGGCGCATGAAACATCCAGTAGCGATGGCCATGGTTCCAGAGGCCAGGAAGGCTGCCGGGCGAACATATACCCCCAGCATGATCAGGGCTCCCGTTACGAGCTCTATGACCCCGCCGATGCCCATGAGGCTCATCAACTCCACCGGGCCCGATTGAGCTCCAGATGGAAATCCGAAGAGCTTGACGACCCCATGGGCCAAGAACAGCGACCCCGCCACGATGCGAAGGGCTGCAAGCGCACGGGGTGCCCAGACTGAAGAGTTGATCTTGAAGGCCATGGATTGGGCTCCTTGGGGCGGCTGACAGACCCAACCTTAATGTCGGGCCTTCATTAGAAACAGTGGTTGTGCCTAATATCAAGCCGTATCGACGAGAACGATTTCGGAATCGCTGACCGCCAGCACCGAGAGCCTGTCCTCGTCTCTGATGGCTGCACCGTCGCGAGCCTCTAGGCTTATGTCGTTAACCCGAATCTCGCCCTTTGCCGCAACGAGGTAGGCAAGACGATCCTTCCCCAGCGGATAGTCTGCGGTCTCACCTGCCATGAGCGTTGCCGCTACAACCCGTGCGTCTGTTCTGATAGGCAGGGCGTCATCATCGCCCGGGCGACCGGATGCCAGGACCACGAACTGGCCTGACCGCTCTCCTTTGGGAAACGGACGGGTGCCCCAGGCAGGCTGTTCGCCTCGCCGCGTGGGCTCGATCCAGATTTGAAAAATCCGCGTCAGATGAGATTCGGCATTGAACTCGGCATGTCGGATCCCGGTTCCTGCGCTCATGACCTGGACATCCCCTGCGGCCGTGCGGCCCTTGTTGCCCAGGCTGTCCTCATGGGTGATGGCACCGTCACGGACGTAGGTAATGATCTCCATGTCTGAATGTGGATGGGGCGGGAACCCGGCACCCGCGGCAATTTCATCGTCGTTCCAGACGCGCAGATTGCCCCAGTTCATCCTGGAAGGGTCATAGTAGCTGGCAAACGAGAAGTGGTGCTTAGCCTTCAGCCAGCCGTGGTCTGCTCCACCCAGTGTTCTGAAAGGTCTGACATCAATCATCTTCACGCTCCGCTGACGGTGATCTCGCCCTCCCATCGGGAAAGGCCCGGTCATAGTGCTAGAATAGTGAATGTTTTTGGATCAGAAATAGAAACGATTGAAACTTATCGTTTCTCAATTCAGGTCCAGCGATGTCCAAACTGCCCGATATGGAAGCCTTGGCGATCTTCGCCCGTGTGGCCGAAGCGCAGTCCTTTTCTGAAGCCGCACTCACCTTGGGTCTTTCCAAGGCGACCGTCTCAAAGGCTGTGAGCCGTCTGGAAGCGCGGCTCGGGACGACGCTCATGCACAGGACATCGCGCAGGTTTGCCCTGACCGACGCCGGACGACGGCTGGCACAGCGTGCGGCCCAGATGACCGTCGAAGCCGAAACGGCCGAATGCGAAGCCATGGACCAGGCCCGTCTGCCGCGAGGCATAGTGAAGCTGGCCGCTCCGATGTCGTTCGGTAAGGCCTTCGTTGCGCCGGCTCTGCCGGAGTTCCTGGCGCAGTTCCCTGCAGTATCCATTGACCTGCATCTGTCGGACCAGGTGATTGATCTTGTTGGGGGCGGCTTTGACTGCGCTCTGAGAATCGCAGCTCTGGCCGATTCTTCGCTTCTTGCCCGTCGACTCAGAAGGGTCGAGCGCTGTCTTGTTGCAGCCCCAGCCTACCTTAAGGCCAATGGCATACCCCGGCATCCGGACGATCTGGCCAGCCATGCCTGTCTGGGCTACGCCTATATGGCGACGCCAAACACTTGGCACTTCACTCGATCTGGTGGCGAGGAGGCGACCGTCAGGCTTGAGGGGCCGCTCAAAGCCAATAATGCCGAAGCGCTCGTCCCTGCTGCGCTCGCGGGGCTGGGCATCGCAGAGCTACCTGATTTCATCCACTGGCAGGAAGTTGCTGCCGGGCGCCTTGAAGTGGTGTTGCCCGAATGGGCACTGCCGGAGATATCGCTCCATCTCGTCGCGCCTGGAGGGGGTGGGCCCCGCCCGACCCGTGTGACCGCCCTCATGGACTTTCTGGCCCAGCGGTTCTCAGCGCCGCTGTGGCCGGGAGACCAGGTTTCCTGAACCCGTCCATTGCGATGGAGGCACGGCAAAAGTTCGATTTAATCGAACTCAGGTGCTATTCCCTATTTTGAGATCGCTGAGTTATCGGGGTCATTGCCCCTCCAGGTTGGCATCCCCACCCTTGGAAGGACCTCAAGCCATTTATACATTTGGGAGTCACGCCTCGCTCGGGCCAATCGTCTATAGAAATTATCACCGGCAGGGCCGCCCGGTAGCTGATTTATACGCCCCAACGA
>JBFZCB010000325.1:0-18952 GCA_041308165.1 Caulobacterales bacterium | reverse complement strand
GGGGTAGCTCCCAAAAGCGGCCAGATCGCCAAACCCTTACAAGTCGATCAACATTAGCCCCTTAACGTGCAGCTTCTGAGTGCGCTTGACGAGCCCAACCCATCGCTGGATCGATTCCTCTTGAAGCCTATCGAAAAGGCCGTTCTGGTGGCTTACCCTGAATGGCCTAAGTCCAAAGACCCTGGGCCGGTCACACCCCTTAATGCCTTGCCAAGGACGTCACAGCCGGATTGCGCCGGATCAGTATTGCGCTATCAGGGCCCGGCAGTTGAGGAGATCAGGATGCGTGTTTTCAAACTTGGATCGTGCCTGGCCCTGATCGCTGGACTTTCAGCCTGCGGTGAAGCCGCGCCCAGTCAGCCCTCTGCACCTGCACTCCCCCCCCTGAGCGAAGCGGAAAGGAGCCTCATGCTTTCTGCCCTTCCCGTCCCGCTCAACGCGGCAAACCTGGACAACGGACGCGCTGCCTTTGCCCGTTGCCGCTCCTGCCACACTCTCACTCCGGGCGGGCCCAACATGACGGGCCCCAACCTCTACAAAATCATCGGGCGCCCCGCCGGAAGTCATCCGGGTTTCAACTATTCCAACGCCCTGAAGACCGCTGGCTTCTCCTGGGACAGCGACCAAATAGACAACTGGCTTCAGAATCCACGCACATTTCTCAAAGGCAATAAGATGGCGTTTGCCGGCATTCCAGACGCCGATGACCGCCGCGATGTTATTGCTTACCTCAGCGTGGAAACTGCGGAGCGTATGCCTGCACCCTGAACGGGAGGGAGCAGGCAAACACGCTGGAGGCGGAACCCTGGGCCAGTCACGCTCCCTGTGGCCCAACAGGCCAGCCTGGCCGCGGGTCAAGTCGGGCCATTGAGGAGCCGTTGAGCGGCGTCACATGGCCCCGGATGGGAAGATGTTCGACTGATCCGACCTCAGCCGGATCTTCAAACCGGTCAGCGCGTTCTAACGGAGCAACCTGTATCAGACGTCATACCCTGGGCTCTTTCGATCGAGCATTCTGAGCGCACCGGGCCAGGCCAGGGAAGAGACGAAAGATAGTCCACCCCCCTGGAGCCTTGTTTCCTCCTGAGCGGCATCGGGTGCGATAAGCACACCGTCACGTCCGGCTGACAGCGCAGCAACCTGTTGGGCACAGGCCCGCTCAAGAAAGAACATACCGACCCAGGCCGCTGCCGCGCTCGAACCCACAGCCAGTGTGCCATGATTGCGTAGAAGCATCAGGGGCTTGTCGCCCAGGTCCGCAACCAGGCGTTCGCGCTCATCGTGGTTCAGGGCCACGCCCTCATAGCCATGATAGGCAACCTGATGCTGCAACAGGCAGGCATTCTGACCGATCGGCAAAAGGCCTTCCGACTGGGCAGCGACACCCACGCCGGCAACAGTGTGCAGGTGAATAACGAAATGAGCGTCCTCTCTGGATGCATGGACGGCCGAATGGATCGTAAACCCTGCAGGGTTGATGAAGCTCTCTGTGGCCTCAACGATGTTCCCATCAAGGTCAACCTTGACCAGTGATGAGGCTGTTATCTCTTCGAAATAGAGACCGTAGGGATTGATCAGAAAGTGATGATCAGGACCTGGCACACGGGCCGAAATATGGGTGAAGATCATATCATCCCAGCCGTGCAAGGCGACAAGCCGGTAGAGTGCAGCCAGATCAACACGAACCTGCCATTCGGCATCGGTGATCCTGGACCTTAAAGTGCTAGCAACACCATCAGCCATGATATTTCCTCCAGTAGCCCTTTAGGCTCAGGGTTTGAAAATCGTATCCCGCGTTCTCTGCGTCAAGCCGACAAAATGCGGCCATGGCTCCATGGCAGCTCTGGGCGGCTTCAACCTTCATTAACCCTAACTTCACCAGAACCATCACAGGCTGATTTCCGCTATCTTGCTTGCCTCTCGTGCTGGAGCCCACCTTGGCCGCCGCCCAGTCGCCCTTAGGTTCAAATCTTGCGCCTGATATCGCGCGTTCCGCTGAGCTGTTGAGCCTCGCCGAGAGCCGAACCGTCGATGATCGTCACAGGCTGATGCTGGGGGTGATTGCGCTATGCAACGCCAACCCACCCTCTGAGGGTTGCGCGCCCGTCCTGAGTGACATCTTCCTCAGGCTGGCGCGTGATGCCGAGACACAAATACGCAAGACGCTTGCCGAGCAACTGGCAGATTCCAAATGGGCACCGCGGGCTTTGCTGGACCTTCTTGTCATGGACGAAATCGAGATTGCCCGTCCCGTCATAGCGCGCAGCCCACTTCTGCGTGATGAGGATCTGATGAGGATTCTTCTTGAGGCAACCCTGGATCATCAGGTGGAGGTCGCTCGTAGATCCAATATCAGTGGTCGCGTCGCCGATGCGATCATCGAGGCTGCTGTACCAGCCCCTCTGACAGCCCTTGCCGCCAATACGACAGCCGAACTCAGTGAAGGTGGGCTCAAACGACTGATCGACCAGGCAAGACGAATTGCCGCTCTAAGAGTTCCGCTTTCGCGTCATCCAAGATTGAACAGACGCCTTGCCGACGAGCTCTACGGGCTCGTGGGGGAAGCCCTTCGATCTGAACTTCAGGCGCGCTTTGCCGATGCGGGGCCTGGCCTGCCTGCAGCTATCACTGCCGCCATCGAGACGGCCTCGATCAGGCCAAGCGCACCTTCCTTGACTGTACTTCTGTCGTCCGCGGACGGGAATGACTGTGACCGCGAAGAGATGGATCGTCGTCTTGTCGACAAACTCCAGGCCTCTGGCCAGCTGAAAGCCAGTTTTCTCGTCAGGGCTGTGCGAGAAAGGCAGCTCGGGCTTTTCGAGCACGGCCTTTCGGCCCTAAGCGGATTTTCACTGACCCTGGTCCGCAAGGCGGTGCGTCATGAGGGGCCTGAACCCCTTTACCTTGCTTGCGCTACAGTTGGCATTGATCGTGCCGTGTTCCCTACCTTACTGGGAGAAACGCGTCGGATGACGGGGGGATCACCCGGTAGCGTGATTTCGTCTGATTTTCTGGGGCGCTCCTTGAGCCCGACAGAGGCTGGGTACGCTTTTAGGCTGTTTATGGAGACTCATTCCGGTTCGCCGGTTTGACTTCCTGTCCAGCCTCGGCTTGCGTAGTCGGATGACCAATGGTTCTGAACCCGCCCTCGCCTTTGTCGCTAGCGAGCGACCGGAAGCGCAGTTTGCACGCGTCCGTTTGACCAAGCGTTACGGCTCAGTCCCATTGGATGAGGCCGATGTCATTGTGGCACTTGGTGGCGATGGCTTCATGCTCGAAACCCTTCACAGCGACCTGGAACGGCGCACCCCTGTCTACGGAATGAACCGTGGCTCGGTCGGCTTTCTCATGAATGACTATGAAGAGAATGATCTGCCCGCCCGCATTGAGGCAGCGGGCCGGGCGGTTATCCATCCCCTTCAGATGGATGCCTGGGGCGAGAATGGCGAGATCATCAGTGGTCTGGCGATCAATGAAGTCTCCCTACTGCGCCAGACACGTCAGTCAGCCAAACTCAGGATCAGTGTTGACGGCAAGGTTCGGTTGGATGAGCTGAGCTGTGACGGGTGCATGGTGGCGACCCCTGCAGGCTCGACGGCCTACAATCTTTCTGCCCATGGCCCGATCATACCCCTCGATGGCAAGGTCCTTGCGCTCACACCCATCAGTGCCTTCAGGCCCCGTCGCTGGCGTGGCGCACTTTTGCCTCATCAGGCCAGGGTCACTTTTGAGGTTCTTGAATCAGAAAAACGTCCGGTGAGCGCCGTGGCTGACAGTCTTGAGGTTCGCCGTGTCGCGAGAGTAGATGTGCACGAAAGGCGCGATGTTGGCCTGACCATGCTGTTCGAGGCTGGCCGCTCGTTTGAGGAACGCGTCCTTGCCGAACAGTTTCTCGCCTGATGCGAACGGTCGGCGAGCGACTTTGGGCTGCTGCTGACACGGCAGGGCCCTGGACTTAGCTGGCCCCGGCAGGTGCAGACTGCATTTGCGCAGGAACACGGGGCAGGACCGCTATCGGCACAGGATGGCCCAGGACTTCGGCCAGCGCCTGCTGGGAGATGAGCAGAACCTCCTCACGCTGGTAATAGCTATTCGAAAGCACGATGACCGTCACATCGTGATCGGGCTGGTAGGTGGCTAGATTCCTGAAACCAGCCCAGCTTCCTGTATGGAAGATCTGACGGTCAGCAAAGGAGGGTTGGACCTCAATCCCCAGAGGCATAACAAACAATCCATACCCCCATTGCCGCTCGGGCCTGCGCGTATCTCCCTCTTGTAGCGGGGGGGCATGATCGGCAGTCATTTCGGCATAGGCGGCCTCAGAGAGCAGCTGGCCGCGATGAAGAGCCCTCATCCAGGTATGGACATCATCGAGGGTAGAATAGAGCGCGCCTGCACCAATGACGATGCTTACATTGGGTCGGGTCTGCGGAATCAGCCCCTCACGAAGGTTGGCATAACCCATTGCAATGGCTCTACCATCAGCCGCCACGTCCCCCAGTCCGGTGTCCTTCATGCCAAGGGGCTTGAAGAAGGTCACTTCCAGATAGGTCGCGAAAGGCATTCCACTGACCCGTTCAACGATGTCTGCCGCCAGGTTGAAGCCGGCATTATTGTATCGCAAGCCCGACCCAGGCGGGAACTGAAGCCCATAGGTCAGTGTATCTGTCGTCAGTTCTTCAATGGAGGCCTGGGTAACCCGCCTTTCGCCCCAACCGGGACGTGCCATGAGATCGGGAATACCCGAGCGATGGGATAGAAGGTGAGCAACCGTGAGGTTGCCCCAGTCCTCAGGACAGGGTTCTATCCATTTGCAGACAAGATCTGTCGTACGAAGCCGGCCCTCATCCTGCAGTTTCAAGACCGCAGCGGCTGTGAACTGCTTGCTGATCGAGGCTAGACGGAAGCGAGATTGCGTTAAAAGCGGTTCGTTGCGTTCGACGTCAGCCTGGCCATAGAGCTGTCGGAAAAGTACACGATCACCCTGGGCAACCAGAATGCCGCCCATGAAGCCTGCAGGATTGATATCCAGCCTCGCCTTGAGTTGGGGTAGGTCCTCAACACTCCCGCCTGCCCCCCGCTGGGCGAGTATGGCAGACGCGGACGCGCCGGCGGTTGCCGACGCAGGTCCTGGATTGAGCAGGCTCCCCGCTCCGGTCGCAGTGGCAAGCAATGCCACCACTGCAATCGTACCAATGATTCCGAGCCTCAGCCTGCTCACTGGATTACACGTCGTAATCTAGGCCAAACTGAGCATAGAGGGCACGACTTTCCTGCCAGCGGGGATCCACCTTCACTGTAAGGAACAGATGCACGGGCCGGTCCAGCAGCTCCGTCAGTTCCTCGCGAGATTTCTGACCAATCCACTTGAGGGTCTGCCCTGCCTTGCCAAGGACAATAGGCCGCTGGCTTTCTCGCTCCACATAGATGGTCTGCTCAATACGCGCGGAACCGTCGGCCTTTTCGTCGAAAGACGTTGTTTCCACTGCAGCGGAATAAGGAAGTTCCTCGTGAACACGCAGGTAGACCTTCTCGCGGGTAATCTCTGCGGCCAGGACACGCATGGGGACATCAGCTGACTGGTCTGCTGGATAGAGCCAGGGGCCCTTTGGCATTGCCAATGCCAGACGCGTTCTGAGATCTTCCACACCATCCCCGCTCAGGGCCGAGATCATGAAAACCTCGCTGTAAACGCCGGTCTCGAATAGGTTGTGCGAAAGGGCCAGAAGGCTGTCACGGCGCATGCCGTCGATCTTGTTCAGCGCAAGGATAACCTTGGTACCGGTTGCCTTCAGGTTGGCAATGATGGTCTCAGTATCCTCAGCCGAGCGACGATCTGCTGGCGTACCCTCGCGCCCTTCAGAGGCAATGTGGGATGCCGCATCAACGAGATGCACGACCGTATCGGCATCATTGGCCCCGGCCCAGGCCGAAGCGACCATGGCCCTGTCCAACCGTCGACGAGGTGTGAAGACACCGGGTGTATCGACCAGAACAATCTGTGCATTTCCGGACATGGCAATGCCGCGTACCGGGAAGCGCGTCGTTTGCACCTTCTGGGTAACAATCGAAACCTTGGTGCCGGTGAGACGATTGACCAGGGTCGACTTGCCAGCATTTGGCGCACCAATGATAGCGGCGAAACCAGCCTTCTGGTCGTCCATTCTGACTTCACTGTCGGTCAAATCACGCCTTCCCGTTTCAACATGGCCGTTGCAGCCGCCTTTTCCGCTTCCTGGCGCGATCGGCCCTCAGCGGAGATCGACTCTAGGCCTTCAATGTGCGTTTCAACCCTGAAGGTTGGTGCATGATCACTGCCGGAGCGCGAAACGATCCGGTAGGCTGGAAGTGCCCTGCCCTGACCCTGTGCCCATTCTTGGAGCACAGACTTCGGGTTCGCCACTGCGCGATCGGGCTTACGCCCGAGCTCTTCAGCCCAGGCCCGATCAAACACAGACCGCGCTGCATCCAGGCCCCCATCGATAAAAACCGCTGCAAGCACGGCCTCAACAGCATCTGCCATGAGGCCTTCCTTACGGCGTCCGCCACTCTTGCTCTCGCCAGGCGACAGGCGAAGGGCTTCACCGATGCCCAGACTGGCTCCAACCCGAGCACAGGCCTGCCTATCAACCAATCCATGAAGTCGCGAGGAAAGTTGCCCTTCATCAGCTTCCGGATAATCCTGGTGAAGACGAGCGGCAACCAGAAGCCCCAGAACCCTGTCGCCGAGGAACTCCATGCGTTCATTGTCTCGTGGTGCCTTGTGCGTCTGGGGAAGCACGCCCTCGCCCACGCTGGAATGGGTCAGTGCCCGCTCCAACAGCGCCAGATCCTTGAAGGTATAACCGAGCCGGTTGACCAGTTCAGCAACTGCTCCGGCACGAGCGCTGCCCATCAATCCAGCATTCTGAAGAAACGGCTCAACCGGATATTCGCAAACCAGCTGACCGGGTTCCAAAGGGAGGCACCGGGCTCCCACGAGAACATGATGATCTGAGCCTTACCGACAAGATTCTGCTCGGGAACGAGACCGACACCTGAAGACCGCTCTACACGGCTGTCAATCGAGTTGTCGCGATTATCGCCCATCATGAAATAGTGGCCAGCGGGGATACTGTAGACCGGGGTATCGTCGAGATCTCCGCCGGGACCGAAATCCTGGACCGCATAGCTTCTTCCATTGGGCAACGTTTCTCTGGATTGAATCGCTGCTCGTGGACCAAACATATCGACGATCTCGGTCCGGCGCACGACCACATTCTCTACAGCCTGGCCGTTCACATATAGGGCACCCGCGATCATTTGAACCGTGTCCCCGGGCAGCCCAATCACGCGCTTGATGTAATCCGTTCTGTCATCACGCGGGAGCTTGAAGACGACCACATCGCCCCGCTCAGGGGCCCGGCCAAAAAGTCTTCCCTCACCTACTGGAAGATTGACGGGCAGGCCGCTTGAAAACTTCGAATAGCCGTAGCTCCATTTGGAGACCACGATGTAATCACCTTCATAGAGATTGGGTTCCATCGATGCCGATGGAATGGTGAAGGGCTGAAACAGCAACACCCTGAGTACAAAGGCAATCAGTAGGGCAAAGACGATCGTCTTCACGATCTCCAGCGCCTCGCTACCGGCAGACCTTTGCTCTTCGGGATCTTTCACCCGCGCTGGCTTGGGAATGGACTTGTCATTGGGTCCCTCATCGAAAGGTGCGTCACCCTTGTCGCTCCAGACCGGTGAACGGCCCGATGATGGTGCGGTGTACGGCACATTGGCTGCACCGTCATTCTTGTTATTGTCGCTCATTGATGGAAATGCCCGTCCCCCGCCTGTCCGGCGGCCTGTTGGGCCGGACTATAGACTGATTATGACAGCGGCAAGGCCTCGATCACCACGAAGGCGAGCGCATAGGGATGTTCATCACTGAGCGTGAGGTGAATGCAAGCCTTATGACCGGGCGGCAAGAGCTCTTCCAGGCGCCTTTCAGCGGCCCCTGTTAGGGTAAGCCCGGGCTGGCCACTAGGCTTATTGACCACGCCTATGTCGCGCCAGCCTATGGCTTGCTTCATGCCCGTCCCCAGGGCTTTGGCGCACGCCTCCTTGGCAGCAAAACGTTTGGCGTAACTCCAGGCAGGAGCCGACTTTCTATCGGCCCCCTCGCGCTCTAGGTCTGTGAAACATCTGTTCTTGAAGCGATCCCCGAACCGATCAAGGGAGCCCTGGATCCGACGAATGTCACAAAGGTCGGCTCCAATCCCGAGGATCCGGCCATTGCGCATTATTCCAAAGCCTCGACACGGGCCTCTTGCATCAGGCTGCGCATCCTGGCCATGGCCTTGCCAAGGCCGACGAAAATAGCTTCTCCGATCAGAAAATGACCGATGTTCAGCTCTGCGACTTGGGGAATAGCGGCAATGGGCATGACGGTATCGTAATCGATACCATGTCCGGCGTGGACCTCCAGGCCAAGGGCATGGGCTTGGGCCGCGCCTGACCTCAGGGCTGCAAGCTCAAGTTCAGCCTGATCATTCCTACCTTCACGAAGGGCATCGCAAAACGCCCCCGTGTGCAGCTCCACGACAGCAGCTCCGGCCCGCGAGGCAGCGGCGATCTGTTCATAATCGGCACCAATAAAGAGAGAGACACGACATCCCGCCTCATTGAGCTTACCCACGAATGGAGTGATCCAATTATGGCCACCGACGACATCAAGCCCCCCTTCGGTCGTGCGCTCTTCGCGCTTCTCAGGTACCAGACAGACAGCGTGCGGACGATGCTTGAGGGCGATAGCCAGCATCTCCTGGGTAACAGCCATTTCCAGGTTAAGGGGGCGCGCCTGCTCTCTCAGGAGCGCAACCAGAGAGTCTATGTCTTCATCAGAAATGTGGCGGCGATCCTCGCGTAGATGGGCCGTAATACCATCCGCCCCGGCTTCAAGGGCCTCACGCGCTGCGCGAACCGGGTCAGGATGATGGCCACCACGGGCATTACGCACGGTCGCCACGTGATCGATATTAACGCCAAGCCTGACAGGAGGGTTCATCCTGCTACACCGTACCCGACAGGCGTCTGCTACCGGGATCCTCGATAGGAATGGCTGCAAGTTCAGGAGGGATCTGATCGGCGGCATAGGCCGGCACATCCAGAGTAGCCAGGGCTATGAGTGGAACGCCAACATCAGCGCGTCCACCCGAGCGATCCACAATACAGGCAGCGGCCACCACCAGGCCACCGGCCTTGTGGATCGAGGCGATACACTCACGCGACGAAAGCCCGGTTGTCACAATATCCTCGACCATCACAACCCTCTCGCCGGGCTCCACATGGAAGCCTCTCCGCAACCTGAACTCGCCCCCCTCTCGCTCGACATACATCGAGCGAACGCCAAGGTGCCTTGCGGTTTCATAACCGGGAATGATGCCGCCAACAGCGGGAGAAATCGCCACATCCACAGACCCAACGGCCTCGATAACCTTCCTAGCCAGAGCCTGACACAGACGAGCACAACGCTCTGCATCCATAAAGACGAGGTTCTTCTGCAGGAAGACCGGACTGTGCAGTCCAGATGAGAGAACGAAGTGGCCTTCGCGCAATGCCCCGGCATCGCGAAACTCTTGGAGAACGTCAACTGAAGTCATGCCGAAGGCTTAGCGCCTATCGAGCTCGGAATGAAGCGTCTGAAGGCTGTGCCTCGATGTTTTCGTGAGGTCTGAGGCCGCCCTCTAGGAGACGGCTCCAGATCTGTTCGGCATTATCTGCAAAGCTGAAAAGATCGAGATCCTCTCGGTTGATCAGTCCATGTTGGGCGAGAAGCTCAAAGGAAACAGCCGACTGCCAGTAGGTCTGATCAAACAGAACAATCGGAATCTCCGGTGCCTTATGGGTTTGGCGCAGGGTGAGTATCTCGAACAGTTCATCGAATGTGCCAAAGCCTCCGGGAAACACGACAAGGGCATTGGCGCGCATCGCAAGATGCATTTTGCGCATGGCAAAATAGTGGAACCTGAAGGTCAACTCAGGTGTGGACCAGCCATTGGGCTCCTGCTCGTGCGGAAGGGTGATATTGAAGCCGATCGAAGGTGCCCCTGCTTCGGTTGCCCCACGATTTGCCGCCTCCATGATTCCAGGACCGCCGCCCGTGGCAATTACATTGTCGCGAGGCTCCCCAATCTTGCCTTGCAACGCCCCTCCGCGCTCAGACGCCAACCTGGCAAAGGCCCTGGCCTGTTCTACCCAGTAACCCCGTGCACCTTCATCTCCCTCGCGAGCGCGTGCTGTGCCGAACACGACAATGGTCGAACGAATCCCCCAGGTTCGAAGGGCCTCTTCAGCCTTGGCGTACTCCATAAGGAAGCGCGTTCCCCGCATGGAGTCACCGAGTAGAAAATCCTGGTCGAGGGCTGCAAGACGATAGGAGGCCGAAGCCATCTGTGGTGCGTTGGAGCGATCCTGGACCATACCGAGTTAGCCCCGTATTCGGTCTACGGCATCGACCGCGGGATTAGCGCGAAGCGCGGCCATAATCGTGGTTACGTGTTTGGCATCTTCGACCTCGACATCAAAGTTGAGGTCGAAAAAATCCTCGGCTCGATGACTGAGCGTCAGGTTACGGATATTGCCGCCAGCGTCACCAATGAGGGTGGTGACCTGACCAAGAACACCAACACCATTTTTCACCGTCGCCTTGAGCCGAGCGATAGCGAGCCCGCCCTTTTCAGCCTGGGGCGTCCACTGCAGATCCTGCCAAACACTGTCGTCGTCAGCAAATTCAGCAAGCTTCTGGCAGTCAATCGTGTGGACGGTCAGCCCCTTGTCCGTCTCCAGAATTCCAACAATCCTGTCCCCCGGGAGGGGCGAGCAACACTGCCCAAAATGGATGCTGACGCCAGGCGTCAGTCCGCCGCCGCGCACAAAAAGACGGCCCCGGGCATCCTGGATTTTCTTTCGATTACCGCCCAAGGCAATCTTGCCTTTGAGTTGAGGAAAAAGAGTTTCAGCCACTTTTATCGGCGAGACCCTGCCTCGTCCGATGGCCTCAAAAAGATCGGATTCACTGGCAATGGCCAAGGTTTCAAGAAGCGGCTTGAGCGAAACATCTTCGAGCGACTTTTCAGCCTTGGCCATCGTCTGTTCCAGCGTCGATCGCCCCAGCCTAAGGAACTCATCGCGCTCGGCGCCACGCAGGTGGCGGCGAATGGCTGATCTTGCGCGCCCCGTGACTGTAAGAGAACGCCAGTCGGCATGGGCTTCTCGCCTTGATCCCCGGATGATCTCGACAACATCACCGTTCTGGAGGGCCGTCCGCATTGGCTTAAGCTCGCCATTCACCTTTACACCGGCTGCGGTATCGCCGACCTCGGTGTGAACGGCATAGGCAAAATCAAGAGGCATGCCACCTCTTGGAAGGGTGATCAGCCGACCCTTTGGCGTGAACACGAATACCTGCTCGAGATACATCTCAAGTTTAGCGTGCTCGACCCAGTCTTCACCCCCCTCGCCATGTTCAATCACCTGGACCAGGTGCCGCAAATTCTGAAGTGGATCTCGGCCTCCACCCGCCTCCATCGCCTCCCGATCAAGGCCGTAGGAGTGGTTCTTGTAGGCCCAATGAGCGGCCACACCATCTTCAGCGACCCGGTCCATCGCGTCGGTGCGAATCTGCATCTCGATCCGCAGGCCTCCTGGTCCGACAACCGTTGTATGCAAGGACCGGTAGTTGTTGGACTTGGGAGTCGAAATGAAATCCTTAAAGCGCTCGGGAACCATGGGCCAGCATCGATGAATGACGCCTAGTGCCCGGTAACAGTCATCCTCAAACGGAACGATTACCCGGAAGCCATAGATGTCAGACAGGCTGGAAAAACCGACAGTCTTCCTCTGAAGCTTGCGCCAGATCGAATAGGGCGTCTTTTGCCGGCCAAACACCTTGGCCACCATACCCGCCTCGGAAAGTACCCGCTCAACCTCGTCTGATACCCCCTCAATGGCATGGCCATGCTCCAGCTTCAGAGCCTCTAGACGGCGCTGAATCGCGGTACGAGCCGTCGGATTCAGGTGCTCGAAAGCGAGTTCTTCCAGTTCCGATGCAATGGAATGGATACCGATGGACCGACCGAGCGGTGCATAGACTTCCAAGGTTTCCCGCGAGATGCGTTCGCGCTTTTCAGGCTTCACATATTTGAGCGTCCGCATGTTATGCAGACGATCAGCGAGCTTGACGAGAAGAACGCGTACATCCCGGCTGATAGCCAGGATGAATTTCCTCAGGTTTTCTGCCTGACGGGTATGTTCTGACTGGAGTTCAAGGCGAGAGAGTTTTGTAACGCCTTCAACCAGTACAGCGACCTCTTCACCGAACATCGCAGCGATATCATCACGCGTGGCTGTCGTGTCCTCCACAACGTCATGCAGAAGGGCCGTAACGATGGAGGCTGTGTCGAGCCTGTATTCAGTTAGAATTCCGGCGACTTGGATAGGATGGGCAAAGTAAGGGTCACCCGAGGCGCGTAGCTGAGACCCATGCATCTTCATGGCATAGACGTAGGCGCGATTGAGCATACCTTCGTCAGCGGTTGGGTCATAGGCCTTGACGGCCTCGATCAGCTCAAACTGCCGAAGGATGGGTAAGCGCCGGAGCGTCTCTGGTTCGACGCGAAGACCGCCGGCATCGCCTGGAAGCGAGCTTTCGGTAAGCGGCGGGGGCACACCGGCCCGCGCCGGGAGAATGGTAACGCCGTTGACGGGCTCGGCCGTCAGTAGCGTTCCTCCTGCCCACCATCACGGTCACTCTGCAGAGCTCTGATGAGTTCCTGCTCAGCCATGTTCATGTGCTGAGGCTCTGCGAGCAAGGCCACAACTTCGGCTTCGTCTTCAGCTTCAGTGCGCTCGTCAACCCGCTGAAGGGCCACAACGATCGTCTCGGTGAGTTCTTCCGGAACGACACGGTCTTCAGCAATTTCCCTCAAGGCCACGACCGGGTTCTTATCGTTATCCCGATCAAGAAGCAGCGGGGCTCCGTTGGCGATGGCGCGTGCACGGTTGCCGGCGAGGAGGACCAGACCGAAACGGTTGGGAACCTTCTCAATACAGTCTTCGACAGTGACGCGAGCCATGGGAATCCTTCAGGGCGGTCCGGGAGAGTCTGCGCACATAGAGAGAACGATCGAATTTTGCAACGCTATATGGCGATTGCTCCCATCATTGTTCAGTCAAAACCGATCCTGGTGGCCAGGCATAACGGGACGGGCATCCCTTCCAACTGTTGCTGCCGATGCCAGTTCCAGCGCGCTGCCTCCCGCTGGATGGATCCAGTTCGAAGCAATCTGCGACAGAGGCCCCATAACAAACAGTCTGTCTGCTGCACGAGGATGGGGGAGAATGACGCCGCCAAAATCACCAGACAGACGTCCATAGGCAATCAGGTCAAGGTCAAGGGTTCTGGGGGCATTGAGCCCCGTTCTGAACCTGCCCATATCGTCCTCAATGGATGCGAGGACCCTCATAAGCCTTCGTGGACCAAGTTTGGTGTCCACCTGAACCACACCGTTCAAGAAGGGCGGATCGGACGGGTCAGGCCAGGCTTGCGATAGCCACCAGGCGGATCGCGCGACAATACTGACCTCCTTGTCTTCCAGCCGGACAAGCGCACCTTCGAGTAGGGACTGGCAGTCCGGCCATGACCCCTTGTCATTGCAGCCCAGTGCGACGAAGACGGCGCTATCGAGTCTGGCACTGTCAGCCAATTGATGGCCTGCAAGCGGCCTCTCAGAGAAATCGACCATGACTTTTCATCCGAGCGAACGTACGGCCCTCTTCATCGACGGTGCCAACCTCTATTCCACCGCCCGTGCCCTAGGGGTCGACCTCGATTTCAAGGCCTTGCTCCAGTTCTTCAGCAGCCAGGCCATACTTGTAAGAGCCTGCTATTACACGGCGGTTGTCGAGGGTGAAGAGTTCTCGGCCGTGCGGCCACTTGTCGACTGGCTCGGCTACAATGGTTTTACCACCATTACCAAGCCGGCCAAACGCTTTACGGACACACAGGGCCACAGCCGCATAAAAGGCAATATGGACATCGAGATCGCCGTGGACATGTTGGAACTGGCACCGAGGCTGGATCATGCTGTCCTGTTTTCGGGTGACGGTGATTTCAGACGCCTCGTCCAGGCCGTCCAGTCAAAGGGCGTGCGGGTCACTGTCGTCTCAACCGTGAAAAGTCAGCCGCCGATGATCTCAGACGACCTACGCCGCCAAGCAGACGCCTATATAGATCTTTGCGACCGCATTGGAGACTGGACACGGCCGAAAAATGGTGTCTAGCCTCGTTCAGGGCCAATGAGGCCTTTCGGACGGAGTGCATCGGCAAGCTCGACTTCGTTTTCACATTGACGGCCCATCGGGGCCCAACAACTCACGGTTATCAGAATGTCCATGATTGCCTTCCTGGCGGCCGTGTTTGTCGGTGCAGCCGAGCCCGCTTCATTAGAGCCTCTTCCGCAGGAACCCTACCGTCCTAGCGTCAGTGAAGTCTTGGATCCCGCAGCGATGGCCCCTACCGACCTTGACGAGGTCATCGTGCAGGGTCGTAGGCTTGAAGTGATGACGCGCGATTTCGTCAATACGGTCGGAGCCCCCGCCAGAGGCCGCGGCCTGGCCAGGTGGGATCGCAGCATCTGTGCGGGTGTCATGAATCTGGACCGCGAAACCTCTCAATATATCGTTGACCGCATATCCACAGTGGCGCTGGATCTCGGCCTGCAGCCCGGGGCTCCGGGCTGTGACCCGAACATTCTGATCTTTGCAGCCGTCGAAGCGAACAGTTTCACACGCAGCATCGTCCAGTCGCGACCGCGGCTGTTCAGCGGGACGGGGTCTGGAAGAGACCTCGGATATGCCGCGCTAAGGCGCTTTCAGGACGTGGATAGACCCGTTCGCTGGTGGGGTGTGAGCGCACCCATAGATTCGGATAATGGCCAGATAGCCGTCAGAACCCGTGGCTTCAGCAGTACGGCAGGCGCCGGTCCCAACGGCGACAGTGCCATGAACTTCGCCCCGACCATTAACGTCGGCGCAGCTTCTCGCCTGTCGACCCAGATCGTCGACACAGTTCAGCGCATCTTCGTGATCATTGATATTGACCAGGTCAATCGGGTTTCGCCGGCACAATTGGGTGACTATCTTGCCATGGTTACATTGGCACAGATCGATCCCGACGCTGAAACCGGGGGCTACGCTACGGTCCTCAACCTTTTTGACGACCAAACCCAGACGGACGGTATGACAAACTGGGACAGGGCCTATCTGAAGGGCCTGTATGATACCATCAGGACCCGGCGAAACACGAACAGCAGCCGTTCCGAGATCGTAGCCTCTATCGTGAACGTCCGTCGGGACATGTTAGCGGCTGAAGAGAGCCTGGAGCCCTGAACTTTCTGGATGAGGTGTCATCTCCTCTCGTGTTATCAAATACGCACGTCATTGACCCAGGGCTCCAGGCTCCACTTACCCATCCGGTACCGACGCGAGCTCAGTCGTCCTTAAAACCTCGTGAGGCCGTCCATGCTGCATGCCTTGTTTGCCTCGACCCTGCTGTTCGCGCCTGTTGGTGATCCAGCCGGCCATCTGGATGTGAACCCCCAGTCACAGGCCACAAGCTCAACCCCTGCTGTTGATCTGGGTGAGGTGGTCTCGGAAGGCCGCCGCCTTGAAGAGATGACGCGAGCGTTTGTTCGAGAAGTCGCAGCCCCTTCCAACAATCGGGGTCTGGCCCGCTGGCGCGAGGGTGTCTGCGTAGGTGTCGCAAATCTCCAGAACGACCTGAGCCAGTACATCGCCGACCGGGTTTCCACGATCGCCGCCGATGTCGGGCTGCGCCCCGGCTATCCAGGCTGCACACCCTCCATTGTGATCGTGGCTGTGGTGGACGCCAATACTTTCACACCTGCCTTCGTTGAACGGCGTAAAAGGCTGTTCAGGGTGGGTGGCGCGGGCATGGACCGTGGCATGGCCGCGCTGGAGCGGTTCAAGACCAATGATCAACCCGTCAGGTGGTGGATCGTGTCTGCCCCTATCGATGCCGACACTGGACAACTGGCGACAAGACTACCGGGCCTCGCGAGCTCGGTACCCACCCCAGATACCCCTTCAGGTGATATCGTCACCAACTACGCCCCGGTGATTGCGACCCGGCAGGCCTCCAGACTGTCAACTCAGATTGTTGATGACACAAAACGCGCCTTTGTAGTTATCGACATGGACAGGATTGGGCAGGTCTCTGCACAACAGCTCGCCGATTATGTCGCCTTCGTTGCCCTCGCGCAGATTGATCCTGAGGCCGATACAAGTGGATTTGCCACAATTCTGAATGTCTTTGACGATCCCACCCAGAGCGATGGTCTCACACAGTGGGACCGGGCCTATCTGCAAGGTCTCTATTCGGCTGTTCGCACGCGCAGAAACCTAGGTGCCAATGCCTCGGAGATTATCTCCTCCATCGTAAACGAGCGTCGCGCGATGGAAATCGACGACGAAGTCCCGAACTGAAACGGCACCATCAGAACGGCCAAAACGTCTAACAGGCCGGCTCACGCGCCCACAGGCGGGTATCCGGCCTCAATCTCCCCCTCGCCTATCCTTTGTCTCGGAGCAGTCTAGCCTTGTCGCGCTGCCAGTCCCGCTCGGCAGAGGCTTCGCGCTTGTCGTGAAGCTTCTTGCCTTTGGCCAGGGCAATCTCGAGCTTCGCCTTACCTTCGTCATTCAGGTAAAGACGCAAGGGTATGATGGTCTGCCCATCCCTCTGTACAGCTCCTATCAGGCGGTCGATCTGTTTGCGGTGCAACAGGAGTTTGCGAGGTCTGCGAGGTTCGTGATTGAACCGGTTTGCCTGTTTGTAGGGAGGGATGTCAGCATTGATCAGGACAATCTCGCGGCCCTCAACGGCAGCATAGCTTTCTGCGATGTTGGCGCGACCGTCACGCAAGGCCTTGATCTCGGTTCCCAGCAGCATGATCCCGGCTTCGAGATTGTCCTCAAGGAAATAGTCAAACTTGGCTCGACGGTTTTCGGCAATGACCTTGGACTTGCCGGCGGCCTTGGGGGACTGCGGTGCCATCAGCCCGCTCCTGCGGCAGCCACGGCAGCATCAATGATGGGTTTGACCTCATTGCGTGTCGCCACCAGTGGCAGGCGGATCTCCTCGGAACAAAAACCAAGGCGCGCTAGGGCATATTTTGCTGGCGAGGGTGAGTTGTCCAAAAACAGGGCCTTGTGCAATGCGATCAACCTGTCCTGCCATGATCGGGCAGATGCAAGGTCTCCCGCTTGCAACGCCGTATTCAGAGCGACCATGGCCTCGGGGGCCACATTGGATGTGACAGAAATCACCCCGACCCCTCCATGGCAGCTATAGCCTAGAAAGCTGGGATCATCGCCTGATATGAGAGAAAAATCCCCAGTACCGACACCTGAAATATTGGCATGCATCCAGCTGACACGCGACATGTCACCCGTCGCGTCCTTGATCCCCACAATGTTTGGGTGACAGGCAAGTTCCGCTGCGATTTCGTTTGAAAGGTCGCAGCCAGTTCGACTGGGCACATTGTAAAGAACAAAAGGCAGCTCGACGGCGTCAGCTACAGCCTCAAAGTGGGCCTTGAGACCCGCCTGGGAAGGACGATTGTAATAGGGGGTGACGACAAGGGCCCCGTCGGCACCCACAGTCTTGGCATGTCTCGCAAGATCGATGACCTTGTCGGTAGCGGCGGCCCCGACGCCAGCAATGACGCGAACACGACCAGCCGCGACTGAAACGCAGCGTTCGATCACAGCGAGCCTCTCGTGAGTCTTGAGGCTGGCGCTCTCGCCTGTGGTACCCATCGGAACAACCCCGTGGACACCGGCAGCAATCTGGCGCTCGAGAAGGCGGTCGAATGCAGCTTCGTCCACTTTTCCGTCACGAAGTGGTGTGATCAGGGCGGTGATCACACCCTTGAACAAGGGAGCGGTCATGGTGTGAACTCTACCTGCATGGGGAATTGGGCGCCGGGCCCATGATAAAGAGCCTTAGAAGGTAGGTCGGCGAGCGGATCGCTGCAACTGCATGAATGGGATAAGACAAACAATGCTAGCGACTTCCCTGGCGGCCGCGATCGCGATCCTGGTGCCCCTGCCCCAGTCTTCGTCTTCCCCCACGCTTGAAGGCGCTGTGCCCTATGCCCAGGTCTCGGCCGCGATACCGCAGCCACGGGCACTCAATGATGCAGATATGGGGGTGTTCCGTCAGGGTCTTGCCGCAGCGAGGGCGCGCGATCTTGCTGCCACTTCGAGTGCGATCGACAGCCTTGGCAATCCGACAGCCCGCAAGCTTCTTGAGTGGGCCCTAGTCGATACGTCAGGTGATCGGATGGGATGGGCAGAGCTTTCTGAAGACGTCCGAGCCCTGGATGGATGGCCTAGAGCTGAAGGGCGATTCGCCTCGGCTGAAAGCGCGCTGGACAAGGCTGCTCCATCCGTGCGGACGGTTCTTGATTTCTTCAACGACCGCCAACCCACCACAATCCAGGGGACTATCGCCCTAGCCTGGGCGCTCGAACAGACAGGCAGGACCTCAGACGCCCGCAGTCTCGTAGTCGAGTGGTGGCGCAACCGTGCGTTTGACGAGGCGACACAGTCACGAATCCTTGCCCGCTGGAATGGGTCCCTTACTCAGGATGACCATAACGCCCGGCTCGGGACACTCCTGTCCGGCCCGCATGGACCGGCTACGCGTGCAATGCTGGCCTTGGTGTCCGATGACCGGCGTATAACCGCTCAGGCCGCCATGGCGATCCGGTCATCAGGCCGTCTGGAGCCTGCGCTTTCAAGTCTCTCAGCAAGCCAGGCCAACAATCCCGCCGTCGTCCTGGAAAGGGTCAAGGCTCTGCGCGCTGCCGGGCGCGAGCGCGAGGGCTATGGCCTT
>JBFZCB010000324.1:0-5925 GCA_041308165.1 Caulobacterales bacterium | reverse complement strand
ACCTTGCGGCCGAGGGACTCGCGATAGGCCACCTGTGGTGCACCGATGTTGGCCTCGACCTTGTAGGTCCGCTTGAGGATATCGATCTTGATGTCGAGGTGGAGCTCGCCCATCCCCTTGAGGATGGTCTGGCCGGACTCGTGGTCGGTGGAGACCGTGAAGGAGGGATCCTCCGAAGCCAGCTTGGCCAGGGCCACACCGAGCTTCTCCTGATCGGCCTTGGATTTCGGCTCGACCGAAATCTCGATAACGGGTGCAGGGAACTCCATCTTCTCGAGGATAACAGGCGACTTCAACGGATCGCAAAGCGTGTCACCGGTACGCGTGTCCTTCAGGCCTGCGAGCGCGACGATGTCGCCTGCATAGGCTTCCTTGACGTCTTCACGGTTGTTGGAGTGCATTTGCAGCATCCGACCAACGCGCTCACGCTTGTCACGTGAAGAGTTAAGCAGGCCCATGCCGGTTTCCATCTTGCCGGAATACAGTCGGCAGAAGGTGAGCGATCCCACGAACGGGTCGTCCATGATCTTGAATGCCAGGACCGAAAGCGGCTCGTCGTCCGAGGCCATACGGACAACAGGCTCTTCAGTCTTGAAGTCAATGCCTGGTGTCGGTGGAATGTCCAGCGGCGAGGGCAGATAGTCGACGACAGCATCCAGGAGGGTCTGTACGCCTTTGTTCTTGAACGCCGAACCACAGAGGATCGGATAGAAGGCTCCCGTCAGCACGGCCTTGCGGATGCACTTCTTGAGGGTCTCTGTCGAAGGCTCATTGCCTTCGAGATAGGCTTCCATGGCCTCGTCGTCGAGCTCGACAGCATTGTCGATGAGGTATTGACGCGCCTCGTTAGCCTTCTCGACCAGATCGGCAGGGATCGGGCCGACGGTGAAGTTGGCGCCCAGGGCGTCGTTGTCCCAGACCACGGAGTTCATGGCGACGATGTCGACCAGACCTGTCAGGCTGCTCTCCGAGCCGATTGGGAACTGGATTGGCACAGCCTTGGCCCCGAGACGATCACGGATCGACTGGACGGAGGCGTCGAAGTCAGCGCCGATCTTGTCCATCTTGTTGACGAACACAATCCGCGGAACCTTGTACTTGTCAGCCTGACGCCAGACCGTTTCCGTCTGCGGCTCAACGCCGGCGTTGCCATCCAGCACCGTTACGGCGCCGTCGAGCACGCGCAGGGAGCGCTCAACCTCGATCGTGAAATCCACGTGACCCGGCGTGTCGATGATGTTCAGACGCTTGCCCTGCCAGAAGGCCGTCGTCGCGGCCGACGTGATCGTGATGCCGCGCTCCTGCTCCTGGTCCATCCAGTCCATGGTCGCAGCGCCATCGTGCACTTCGCCGATCTTGTGGTTCTTGCCGGTATAATAAAGAATCCGCTCAGTCGTCGTCGTCTTGCCCGCGTCGATGTGGGCCATGATGCCGAAGTTGCGGTAGTCCTCAAGCTTATGAGTGCGGGCCATGAAAGCGTGCCTTGAATGTTTTCAGGACGCGGATGGCGCCCTCAGGAAATCGGTCTGTTCGAATAAGCGGGCGCGGGCGATTTAACTTAAACCGCCCGCGCCGGATAGTCCTGGATAGTCTGTGCAGGTGACGCTTTGATGGCGTCCCCTGCGCCCATTACCAGCGGTAGTGCGAGAAGGCGCGGTTGGCTTCTGCCATCTTGTGAGTGTCTTCGCGCTTCTTGACGGCGGTGCCGCGATTATTTGACGCGTCGAGCAGTTCAGCAGCAAGCTTTTCGGTCATGGTGTTCTCACCACGCTTGCGAGCAGCGTTGACCAGCCAGCGGATGGCAAGGGCGCGGCGACGGTCAGGACGAACCTCGACGGGTACCTGATAGGTGGCACCACCAACGCGACGCGACCGGACTTCGACCGACGGCTGAACGTTTTCCAGAGCGGTGTGGAAGGTAGCGACGGGCTCCTGGTCCTTCTTCTTCTCGGCCAGGATATCGAATGCGCCGTAAACGATGTTCTCGGCAACGGCCTTCTTGCCCTCGTACATGACGTAATTCATGAACTTGGTGACGATCAGATCCTTATACTTGGGATCCGGCAGAACTTCGCGTTTCTGGGCGCGGTGACGACGTGACATGGGCTGGGCCTTCTAGTTCGATGTCTGGAAGCCGGGAGAGCCCGGCTGAATCTGGGTTGGCGTTTCGGCTTACTTCGGACGCTTCGCGCCGTAGTGCGAACGACGCTGCTTGCGGTCCTTCACGCCCTGCGTATCGAGAACGCCGCGCAGGATGTGGTAACGCACGCCAGGCAAGTCCTTGACGCGGCCGCCGCGGATCAGAACCACAGAGTGCTCCTGAAGATTGTGACCCTCGCCCGGGATATAGCAAACGGCTTCATAGCCAGACTTGGCCAGGCGGACCTTGGCAACCTTACGCAGAGCGGAGTTGGGCTTCTTTGGGGTTGTCGTATAGACGCGGGTACAGACACCGCGGCGCTGGGGAGAACCCTCGAGGGCCGGAACCTTGTTGCGAACAGGCTTGGGCTTGCGCGGCTTGCGGATCAGTTGGTTGATCGTAGGCATTTAATCTCGTCTCGACTTCTGATGGAGGCGTGTGCCTTTCGGCCGGAGCGCCTCATGTCCTTCTTCTGAACGGAGGTCATCCCCGCCCGGGTTGTCTCTTGAGGACGATGCCGCGCGATCAAACAGAAAAACCGGAACGCGCGCTTTGGGCGTTCCGGCGGGCACAGCCCGTTCGTTCGATTGTCACGATCTCGACAGGCGACGGATCGCCCATACCTCGAAAGTCCGGCGCGTTTACGCTCAACCCGAGGCGCGGTCAAGCCGCACCGCGGCGTCCTGCTGACGATCAAGCCAGGTGACAGGCCATGAGGTCAGCATATCTGAGCATTACATAGAGATCCGAACCTGCGGACGAAAGGTCAGGGCAACCGGTCTATCGGTCCCCAAATGTCGGGAAAGATGAGGTCCGTCGTGGCCTTCAGGTCTCATGGGCTTGATGGGCTGACCCCAACGCTGAGCTGCAAGACCGGCCCCGGCCTAGGGTCATCCTTCACCGACATGACCTGAACAGAAGCCCGTTATCCCTCAGCTCGAATCGCGGCTGCACATGAAAACCGGCCCATGACGGGTTTGCGACAGAAGGCCTGGCGCTTTCATGTCCGAAAAGATGTTGCCCGATCCAGGCTAGGATTACTGGCCAGACATGACGGACAGGTTTGTGCCATCAGGTCGCCGTGATTGACCCTTTCCCTGTCCGCTTAAACTGCGGGGTCGGATGGGCAAGGCGGGCGTTAAAGACTGGCGCGGCCCCAAGGCCCGGCTTCGTGCGGTTGGGCTAGGTGTATCCTTGGCCCTGCACTGTGTCATCCTCGGCATCATCGGCCTTTGGCATGTCAGCCCTTCCAGTATCGTACCCGCGGACGCGTCGGCCCCTATCCACCTAGAGCTTGAACCCAGACCCCTGCTGCCCGGTGAACGGGCCGGTCGTCCGACAGCCTCCTTGGCACAACCGGCCGACAGAGCAGAGGCAACCCGGTCGGCGGTCCAGCCGACTTTGTCCGAAAGGCCTGAGGACGAGGACAGGCCCACCGCCCCCTCTCCCCGACTGGCTAGTCCCCTGGCCCCTGGCGCAGAGCCAACCGCACCGGCGGGCCCTTCTTCCGGGGCTGCACCCCCTGATGATCGCTGGGCGGTCCGCCCTTCCGACCTTCGCGGTGCGGTCGCCCGTTCACTGAGACTTGGAGCGGCGGGCTGTCGGGCCCTTGATGGACAGCTGCCAAAAGGCGAGCAACAGATCTGCGATGACAGGTTCAATGAGGCGGCCGGCCGCGCGCGCCCTCTTGGGCCACGCACGCTGAGTGGCTCGGAGGTGCGCCGTGAAGATCAGTTCGCGCGCGACGGTGCGGCTGCCCTGGCCAGACACAGGGACAGGTACGATCGGGGACGGGCCCCCCTTCGTTCGGGGCTCGGGGTTGTGGGTGCAACGCCGGACTGCCCGGGCGGAAACCTGAGGTCCACCTGTCCCGGTGCCAATCTGCCGTCTCACTACCAGCACCCCGAAAACGCACCTCAAGGTGGCGGAGCCGGTCCTAGGTAGGGATCACGAAGCCGCGGACATCCTGACTTTGTCGGGCACGGCGAGGACGGATGGGGTTGGATCATGGCCTGCAAGGATCCGGTCAGGGGATGCCAGGCGACCTGCAGGCGGCTGAAACAACACCCTTCTGGTAGCCCCTGCATTGCCAGGAGCCAGACCCGGAAGGCGCCGCGCAAGAAAAAAGGCGGTCCCGTCACCGGAACCGCCCTCATTCAGATCAAAACCCCAGGCCGATCAGGCCTCGCTGGATTCCAGCTCCAGCTGCAGATCAGCCGGGAGAGGCTCGACTGCGGCTTCGCGGGTGGAGGTGAGCACAGCATCACGCTCATTGGCGATCTTCTGCAGGCTACGGAGATAGGCACCGGTGCCGGCCGGAATCAGGCGACCCACGATGACGTTCTCCTTGAGGCCTTCCAGCGTATCCACCTTGCCGTTGACCGAAGCATCCGTCAGCACCCGGGTGGTTTCCTGGAAGGAAGCCGCCGAGATGAAGCTGCGGGTCTGCAGCGACGCCTTGGTGATGCCCAGCAGGACCGGCTGGGTGGTCGCCTGACGGCCGCCACGCTTCTCGACCTTCTGGTTCTCAAGAACGGCTTCGGCCACTTCGACGGTATCGCCGCGGATCAGGGTGGTTTCACCCGAATCCAGAACTTCAACCTTCTGCAGCATCTGACGAACGATCACCTCGATGTGCTTGTCGTTGATCGGCACGCCCTGCAGGCGGTAAACTTCCTGCACCTCGTTGACCAGATATTCGGCCAGGGCTTCGACACCCTGGATGCGCAGCAGGTCATGGGGATCGGGATTCCCGTCGATGATGTAGTCGCCCTTCTGGATCAGATCCCCGTCATGCACAGAGATGTGCTTGCCCTTGGGGATCAGGAACTCGACGGGTTCGCCCTGGTTGCCATCAGCATCAGGCTCCGGCGTGATCTTGATCCGGCGCTTGTTCTTGTAGTCGCGGCCGAACTCGACCCGACCATCCATCTCGGCGATGACCGCACAGTCCTTAGGACGACGCGCTTCGAACAGTTCCGCCACCCGCGGGAGACCGCCGGTGATGTCACGGGTCTTGGCACCCTCGGTTGGGATACGGGCGATGATTTCGCCGGGCTTGACCTCGTCGCCGTTGGCGACCGACAGGATGGCCCCGACGGGCAGCAGGTAGCGGGCGTCTGAACCAGAAGCCAGCTTGGCATAGGCGTCACCACCGGTAATGCCCATGGCAGGACGAAGATCCGAACCGCGTGGGCTTGCACGCCAGTCGATAACGACGCGCTGGGCGATACCCGTGGCTTCGTCGGTCTCTTCCTTGAAGGAGAGGCCTTCAACCAGATCCTCAAAGCGGATGACACCGGCCACTTCGGTGATGATCGGAGTGGTATAGGGATCCCACTCTGCAAGACGCTGGTTCTTCTTGACCTCTCCGCCTTCCTTCACGCGCAGACGGCCACCGTAGGGGATCTTGTAGCTTTCACGATCCTTGCCATCGACCATGACGGTGACGACGACATTGCGGCTCATCGAAACCAGATCGCCATGTGCGCCCGTAACCGTGGGGCCGACGATCTTGACCGTACCGGCATTGGTCGCCTCGTAGAATGAGGTTTCCGCAACCTGGGCCGTGCCGCCGATGTGGAAGGTCCGCATCGTCAGCTGGGTACCGGGCTCACCGATAGACTGGGCAGCGATGACGCCGACAGCCTCGCCGATGTTGACGTTGGTCCCGCGAGCGAGGTCGCGACCATAGCACATGCCGCAAATGCCCGCCTCGGCCTCGCAGGTCAGGGCCGAACGGACCTTGACCGACTGGACGCCTTGGGCATCGATGATCTCGACAG
>JBFZCB010000323.1:0-3673 GCA_041308165.1 Caulobacterales bacterium | reverse complement strand
GCCCATGATAGGAAAGCTGGCCTTGGCTTCCTCTGGTCCCCCGACGAACTGGAACGCATAGCCGAAGATGCCGATGCCCAGACTGACGGCCACCATGATGACACCAGTCCTTAGGTCGCGGGCTGCCGTTGGGGGAAGTTTGGTAGCATCTTTGGACAGGGCATCGACAATCTCGACTGGAAGAGGCTGTCCCTTATCGATGGCGGCTCTTAGTGTGGTCTGCATGTCCTGGCGGTCCCGATTTTTGAACCAGGCAGGTGCGATTACAATCGCGGCAATCATCGCAAAGAATGCGATCGGTATAAACATTTCCATTTTTTCACCCTGGGATAGCTGCCCGATGCCTGATGCAGCGGGCCTACTGAACACATGAGGCAGCCAGCCAACCAAACAGATGCAGATTGGATCATGAAATCTCGGTAACATGGATCAAGGTCGCTTCAGAACCGCCATAGCGAGACGATCATCCTGTCGTTTGCGACGGACAAGCGGATTGCAGAACTCTTCCCTGAGCGCGTACCCCAGAACCCGTCAGCCTGGACACCTCTAGCATCTGGTATACTGAGGCCAACGGGAACGGAGGGCAGACGCTTCTGCCTCAAGCCTGAGCGAGGCGGAGCGGACATCACCACACTTCGTCAGATTCTGGAAAATGCACCGTCATCCTCCAGTTCCAAAACACCCTCTCTTGATGCCCACGAAACCGGATGCAGCTCACTTCGCGACTATTTTCCGAAAAGACCTGCGTAGGTTTCGGGTTTGAAGCCGACGACACGACAATCACCCGAGTCTAGCACCGGCCGCTTGATCATCGAAGGCTGTTCCAGCATCAGCTCGATCGCCTTGATCGCATCGAGCCCTGTCTTTCGCTCATCTGGCAAACTGCGAAACGTCGTTCCTGCCCGGTTCAGCACAACCTCCCAACCCTGTTCGTCAACCCATTGATTGACTAAAGCCCGAGTTACACCCGATTTTTTGAAGTCATGGAAAGCAAAGGCAATCCCTCTCTGTTCTAGCCAGACGCGCGCCTTCTTGACCGTGTCGCAGTTGGGAATACCGTAAAGTGTTATGCTCATAGCTAGCCTGCCTGCGTAGGTTGGGTTCTCTTGCGAGTTGCCACCATCCGCTTCTCTGCGGGGCTATTTGAGAACTCGCATTGTGATCGTCCCCCGCCAAAGCGGGCAGGGTCAAGCCGCTCTTTGTCCAGCCCCTGCCGGTTAGCATCATTGCTACGAAGGCCTGCCTGAGCGTGACGCTGTCAATCCTGAAAATCGACCTGACCGTCGGCAAGCCTAAGTCATGAGGCCTGCCCCCACCCTTCCAAGGCCTTGGGACAGTCCGCTTGCAGCACGCCAGTCCAATGTCAGTCATAACGCAGCAGCTTGATCTCGTTTGCCAACCGAAGCAGCGTGCGTACGCCCCAAGAACGAGCAAACCAGGTAGCCTTCTGGAGTAAGGAGCAGGTCGGTTTAAGCCGCTTCGTCCAGGGTACCGATCCGAATATTGTACCTGCGCAAATCTTGTCCTTGAAGGCAGGCCATTGCCCTCCCTCAAGATACGGAATGGCAAATCCGCCAAATGTAAAAATAGCTCGACACTTTCGGGTAATGGTTCGATGCCGGACTGAATCCAAGTATCGTGCCTGAGCCTGAGCTGAAGCTAGATTTCGGATATGGAGGGCAAGGGATGCAAGCTTCTAAAGCCAAGCGCTGTCATCGGTGTGCGACCCTGCCCCTGGTCATGCTGGTGTTGGCGATTTTCGCCTTCACGTCATCGTCGCACGCGTCAGACGTAAGAGCCGCTCCCTACGGCACCACTAGCGCGGGTTTGGCTGTCACAGCCTATACCCTGACCAACAATGTCGGCGCGTCTGTCACCATTTTGGACTTCGGAGCAACGATCATTGATCTCCGCGTACCCGATCGCGAAGGCAAGTTCAGTAACATCGTCATGAGCTTTGCAGATCTTGCCGGATGGGAGACCGTCGGCAATGCAAATGCAATTGTCGGTCGCTATGCCAACCGTATCCGCTGGGGTTTTGAGCTCGATGGGGTTCACTATCCCCTTCAGCAGAACGCTGCAGGTATCACCTTGCACGGTGGCCCCCCACCCTACTCAACCCGAATCTGGACGGTCGCACCAATACAGCGGGAAGATGGAGCGTCTCTAACCCTGTCCCTCGTCAGCCCGGACGGCGATCAGGGCTTTCCCGGGACCGTCAAGATTATGGCAACCTACCGTTTGTCAGACGATAATGCCCTGAGACTTGACCTTCATGCGACGACCGACCAGCCGACAGTCATTAATCTGACCAACCATATCTATCTCAATCTGAACGGCAACAGTTCGACATCAGTTTCTGGCCATCGACTGCAACTTCTGTCGGATCGAGTGGCGTACAGGGATGCTGCCAATGTACCGACGGGCGCTTTGATCGACGTTGAAGGCACACTGCTCGATCTTCGCAATGCGCGCTCACTGGCCGAACTGGCCAACTCTGGATCAGATCCACGCTTTACGCAGCCTGCCGATCTTGCCTCCGGAGGCAGACAGTTACAGACCTTCGACTATGCCTATGTCCTGCAGGACCGAAATGGCCACTTCGCTCACCCCGTAGCCCGCCTTGAGGACGATATCAGCGGAAGGGTCATGGAACTCATGACGTCTGAACCAACCGCACAGATCTTCATAACGGACAATAGACGCCCCGGTCTGATGAGCGATGTAGGCCAGCCGCTTGCACCCTTGCCAGCGATAGCCATCGAAACCCAACATCTTCCAGACAGCCCCAACCACGCCAGCTTTCCCTCAACCGTCCTGCGTCCCGGGGGGATCTATCGGTCGACAACCGTGTGGCGTTTCAAGGTTCAATAGGCGCTTACCACTATAGATCCGGTCCGGTTTGCCCGGAGGCGTTACCCTCTCAAAGCCTCCGGTTTCAGGTCGCGACCACATGGCTCTTTGGACTAGCCATATTCGGGATTGCCACGGGTGTGAGGGCTCACGGGCAAGCGGGTCCTGTTTTCTGCCCCAACCCTACTCCTGTGTGTTCGGCAAACAGGAGTTTGGATCAATAAGGGCTGGGCACCTGATATGAAAAAGCAAGGCTGATGGAGATGAATGAAAAGATAGGCTGTCGATGACAGGGACGGGCAAGGACTGAGCAAGGCTCAGGCTGAAAGCCAAACTCTTGACTGAAAACCTTGAGCTTAAGCCCCACATAAAAATAGAGCCGACGGACCCCAAAAAGGCCCGCCGGCTCAACTTTTCAAGCCGTGTTGTCCGCTGAGAAACCAGCTGTCCTGCCAGGGCCCTGGATCAGGACAGACTGGCACCCTCAACCTTAGCCTTAGACAGGCAACAGCGCCTCACCCCGACCCTAGAACCGTGCCCGTAATCCGATCGAGAAGCGGCGTTCAGACAGGGCATAACTATTCAGCGCTGTCGGATTGAAGTTGCTGATCTCAACCGTCGCCGAATCTTCCGGGATAAGATTCTGGGCCTGCAGCGACAAGGCCATGGTGTCGGTTATGTCAAAGCCGAGCTGGGCATCGAGCTGGGAGCGAGCCGCTATCACATCCGGACGGCCCTGGGTGAACTCGAACACAGCATCGTCCCGCCAGTTATAGGCGATGCGGCCAGACAGGGGACCTTTATCGTAGAGGGCAACAAG
>JBFZCB010000322.1:0-12020 GCA_041308165.1 Caulobacterales bacterium | reverse complement strand
GGATACACTTTCCGAGTATCAATTTGCTGGCCTCCTGCGTGGTGCCAAGGCTGAACTCGTGGCCTGCAAGACTATACCTCTCATGGTCCCCGCACAGGCCGAGATCGTCCTAGAGGGTCATGTCCTTCTGGACGAACAGGCCGCTGAGGGGCCCTACGGCGACCACACAGGCTATTACAACTCAGTCGAGACCTTTCCGGTCTTTAAGGTCAGTGCCGTGACAATGCGCCAGGACCCTATTTACCTGACAACCTTCACTGGAAGACCCCCTGATGAGCCAAGCGTTCTAGGCGAGGCTCTCAACGAGGTTTTCATTCCGCTTTTGCGCCAGCAGTTTCCGGAAATCACAGATTTCTGGCTGCCTCCTGAGGGGTGTTCCTACAGGATCGCCGTTGTCTCGATGAGGAAGGCCTACCCCGGCCATGCCAAACGCGTCATGTTGGGTGTCTGGAGCTATCTGCGTCAGTTCATGTACACCAAATGGGTCATCGTCGTGGATGATGATATCGACGCCAGAGACTGGAAACAGGTCATGTGGGCGATCTCAACAAAGATGGACCCTGCGCGTGACATCACACTGATCGAGAATACTCCGATCGACTATCTTGATTTCGCATCGCCCGAGAGCGGCCTGGGTTCAAAAATCGGTCTGGATGCGACCGACAAACTGCCACCGGAAACAAAGCGGGAATGGGGCGAGGAGATCCGCATGGACAGCGATGTTGTCGAACGGGTCACAGACCTTTGGGATCGGCTGGGTCTGCCAGGGGACGGGTCCCCGATCTGGAAGTCATGAACCCCTGTCCGACAACATTCCGTAACATGGTAGCCACAATGCAGACAGATTGTGCGTTGCGATAGCGACTTACCGAATGACGGCTCCTCTGACGCGAGTTAGCGTTGGGGCTCGTGATGTGTGGAGTGTTGCCGTGAAGACCGCCTTCGTTGTTGCCTTGTCTCTTTTGATGGCTACCCCTACTGCCGTCGTCATCATACCAAGCCCTTCGGAAGCTCAGGTACTTGCCGGTTCGAACGCTGCGCGCCGGCGGCCGCCTCGCCCTGCAGGCCTGACTGAGCGCGACCGGCAAAATCTTTATCAGGCCCAGGACGAGGTCCAGGAACACGAGACCGCCATCAGTGAGCTCAATGCTCTTGTTGAAGGCGGTGCGACCCTTACCCCGGCTCAAAGCCGTGAGCTCGCCAATCATCAACGCCGTCTCCAGGCTGCACAGATGACTGTTGAGCGCCTCGAAGCCAAGCGCGAGCGGCTTGGCGGCTAGAAATGGGCCCAATAGAGCTGCTGGATTGAGCGCGTTGTTTAATCATCCCGCCGGCCAGCCGCGTCTTGCAGTATGAGCGCCTTTGAGTTCTTCTTCAGCTTCTATGGCCTTCTCTTGGGGCTATCCGTCGCAGAACTCGTTGGCGGCTTTTCACGCGTACTGCACCGCAGACGCGTTGTAAGGTTTGGCTGGCTGACCCCCCTCCTGGCCGTCTTTGTCGCTGTCGATATTGTGACGTTCTGGAACCAAGCCTGGGTGATATTCAGATTCGCACCCTACAATATGGCGCTGTTGGTCGTCGGGCTGGTTGTAGCGGCCGTCTTCTACGTCGCCGCCAGCGTCACCTTCCCGGGTCGAGACCCCGTCGTGGACCCATCTATGGATCTTGATGACCATTTCTGGACGCATCGGCGCACCGTCTTTCTCTGCGTCCTGATCGCCAACCTCATGGTTGTTGTCGTCTTCTTCTCAAACGCAGCCCTTAATGGAGAACTGATACGCTCTATGCAGTCACCCATATTCTGGGTCGGACTGACGATCTTTATAGGCGGCACCTCGATAGGTGCCTTTGTCAGATCCAGAAAGGTCGTCGTACTGGCTCTGATCGTTCTGGTTGCCTATCACGGCTTCAATGTCACCCGCTCGGCCCATAGCCTTATATCGAATGGCGGTTGGTCATTCACAGAGCCTTCGACGACTTAGGACGTCCAGACACACCCCGCCCCCGACATGACTGGCGCTCGTGGTCCAATAGACTAAAACCATAGTCCGATAAGGTTTGAGGATCCTGCATGTCTATTCGCAAAAGCCCGATTCTCGCCCTGATGGCCTCGACCCTGTTTCTGATTGCGAGTTCCCCCATGGCCCAGTCCCTGACCCAAAGTAATGAGAATGCTCAGCCCTGGGATCAATCGTTCCTGCCACCAGCTCCACATTGGGACGGGGCCTCACGAGCGCTTCTGCGTCCCGCAAGCGATCCATGGGCTACAGATTTCGAGCGCGACCCAGACCTGAACTTTAGTCCCGACTATGCCGATACACGCGCCTGGTTCGATCGGCTGGACGCCGCTTCCGACCTCATCCGCATAGAACAGTTCGGTATCTCGCCTGAGGGCCGGCCGATATATGCGGTCATTGCCTCCAGAGACGGCGCCACTCTAGATCCATCCAAGCCCATCCTACTGGCGCAAGCAGGCATTCATCCCGGTGAGATCGATGGCAAGGACGCAGGGATGATGCTGCTCCGAGATATCGTTTTCTATGACAAGAGCGATCTTCTCGAGCGGGTAAATCTCATCCTGATCCCCATTCTTTCCGTGGACGGACATGAGCGATCGGGGCCCTACAGCCGTCCCAATCAGCGCGGTCCCCGTATCCAGGGCTGGCGCAATACGGCCACCAACCAAAATCTCAACCGCGACTTCCTGAAGCTGGATCAGCCGGAAATGCGTGCCCTTATGGGCCTGATCCACAAGTACAAGCCCAGTCTTTATGTCGACATTCACGTAACCGATGGCATCGATTACCAATATGACATCACTTTCGGCTTCAACGGCGAGGACGGTGCCTACACCCGCTCCCCAGCCATCTCCACCTGGCTGAATGACACCTACAAGCCAACCCTCAATGCCGCTCTGCAGGCACAGGGCCACATTCCCGGCCCGCTTGTCTTTGCCATCGATGATCAGGCTCCACGTAAGGGCTTGAGCGATGGAGGCCTGGGGGAACGCTTCTCAAACGGCTGGGGCTCTGCCGCTCATATCCCAACCGTCCTGATCGAGAACCATAGTCTTAAGCCGTTTGAACAAAGGGTGCTTGGAACCTACGTCCTGCTTGAACATGCCCTTAGGCTCCTTGCTTCCGAAGGTCAGGCTGTGCAGCAAGCCATTCAAGCTGACCGTGCCTTGCGGGTGTCGGAGCTGGCCGCCAACTTCATTGCCGAAACCGAGCCTTCGTCGACCCGCCCATTCAAGGGAATCCGCTATGAAACCTATGCCAGCCCGGCATCTGGACGAGACGAGCTGCGCTGGCTCGGGGTGGCTGATCCCGAGCCCTGGGAGATGCCGTTCTATGGCTCTCGGCCCACGCTGACACTCAGCCGGCCAACGGCCTATTGGGTCCCAGCCTATCGCACGGACATCATTGAACGGCTGAGACTGCACAACGTTGCAATGGAGATCACTCAAAACCCAAGGACGGTCGCGGTGGACATGCTGCGCCTGAAGGATCCCAGGCCCGCCCCTCGCGCCAATGAGGGCCGCGTTGGCTTCAGTCTTTCGGGCGTTGAGATCGAGACCCGGGACTGGACCTTTGCACCCGGCTCTGTTCGCATACCGACAGATCAACCAATGGGCGACATCGTGATGCTGTTGCTCGAGCCTCAGTCGAGCGAGAGCTTCTTTGCCTGGGGTCTGTTTCCAGAAGTTCTCAGTCGCGTAGAGTATATCGAGGCCTATGCTATTGCCCCTCTCGCGGACCGGATGCTGGCTGCTGATCCAGCCCTGAGAGCCGAGTTCGAGGCAAGGCTTGCATCTGATCCAGCCTTTGCTGCTGACGGGGACGCACGCCTCGGCTGGTTCTATGAACGAACCCCGTTCTATGATCAGCGCTTCCGTCTTTACCCGATAGCCCGCGAGACGCTCCAATGACCCCGACCAACCTCGGCGCCTATCCTCAAGACGGTCTTGGTGCAGCAGCCTTCTGGACGGGTCTGAGCCTTGTCCTCATCCTCATATTGACCATCCGCGTTTCCATTCAAAGGCGGGCCCACAGGGTTTCAATAGGTGATGGTGGCCATCATAGCCTCATGCTCGCAGGCCGGACATTTGGTAATGCCACGGAGTACCTGCCGATGGGTCTGGTTGCCCTCACCCTGATCGCCCTCGTTGGATATCCAGTGGCCGTGATCCATGCTCTGGGAGCGGCCCTTTTTCTCGGCCGCGTCGCACATGCGATCGGGATGAACAGCCAAAAGCAACCCGCCCTTTCGCGTATGCTGGGCATGATTTTGACCTATCTGGTCTTCCTTACGGCCGCTGCCCTGCTGATCGTGAGTCCATTTCTATGACACTGACTGCATTGCAGTTGCGAAGAGCCTCCGCCATATCGGGGTATGACCTCTCAAAACCCTTCTGCGTCTGAACTCCTTCACGATCTGGTGGCGGCAGCCCTCAAGGCCGGTGCCGACGCCGCAGAAGCGGTAACCTCCGAACGCCGGGCCGCATCCATAGGTGTTCGCAACGGCACGCTTGAAGACGTTGAACGTGAAGAATCGCGCGATCTTGGCCTGCGTGTCTTCGTTGGTAAGCGTCAGGCCTCGGTCTCCGCCTCCGATCTTTCGGCTGCAACTCAGGCCCGTCTTGTCGAGCGTGTGGTCGCTATGGCGCGCCTCGCTCCAGAAGACCCTTGGGCAGGCCTTGCCTCCCACGAAAGTCTGGCTTTCGGACCCTACCCGGATCTTGATCTCTTTGACGCTACCGATTGCACAGCCCTCGACCTCGAAGCTGCAGCGACCGAGGCTGAGGCCGCCGCCCTTGAGTTTCCAGGCGTAGCGCGCTCTGAAGGCGGCTATGCCTCGTCTTCCTCCAGCGAGTGGCGGCTGGTCACTTCGGAGGGATTTGATGGCCGCTATCGAGGTTCGGCCTTTTCACTCAGCGTCGGTGTGATTGCTGAAAAGGATGGGGCGATGGAGCGCGGCGGTGAGGGCCGCACTTCGCGCTTCTTGTCAGACCTGCCTGTGCCTGCATCCATCGGCCTGGACGCTGCCCGTAGGGCTGTGGCGCGTGTGGGTGCCAGAAAAATTCCCTCCACAACTGCGCCTGTAATTTTCGAGAACCGCGTCGCAACGCAGCTTCTTTCGCCCCTGATTGGTGCAATATCGGGGCCTTCTATTGCTCGTGGGTCGTCGTTCCTGAAGGATGACCTTGGCAAGTCGATCCTTGCTAGCGGTATGAACCTGATCGATGATCCATCCCGCTTGCGAGGCCTTTCCTCCACACCTTTTGACGATGAAGGGGTCAGGGTCCAGCGCCGCGCATTGATTGAAGATGGCATACTCACCACCTGGCTTCTGAACACCGCATCTGCTGCACAACTGGGCCTGAGATCGACCGGCCACGCCTCGCGCGGGCTGGCTGGGCCTGCGGGTGTCTCGACCCACAACCTGCATCTGGAGCCCGGCCAACTGGATGCACAGGCCCTGCAAAATGCGGCCGGATCGGGACTGCTCATCACATCTATGTTCGGACCCTCTCTCAACGCCAATACAGGCGACTGGTCTGCTGGCGTTTCCGGCTTTTGGTTCGAGAACGGTTCGATTGCCTGGCCCGTTAGCGAGGTAACTGTCGCAGGCAATCTCAAGGCGATGTGGGCCCGAATGATAGCCGGCTCAGATCTTGAGTTCAGGAGCGCCTTCAACGCGCCTTCTCTCCTGGTTGATGCTGTAGCGATTGCTGGAAAATGATCGAGCTTGGACCTGATCTGGAACTGATCAGGTCCGCGGCCATCCAAGGCGGTGCGCTCGCGATCGCGGAACGGGCCAAGGGCGTCTCCGTCCGCTCCAAACCGGGCGGATCGCCTGTAACCAGTGCAGACCATGCCGTTGATGCCATGCTCAAGTGCACGCTACGGTCTGCGCGTCCGGACTATGGCTGGTTATCAGAGGAGACTGAAGACACCCCGGAACGTCTCCAATGTGAGCGGATCTTTGTGGTGGATCCTATCGACGGCACTGTCGCCTTCATGAAGGATCGCCCATGGTGGTGTGTGCCGATCGCCATCGTCGAAAATGGTCGCGTCGTGGCCGCAGTTGTCCATGCCCCAATGCTCGGCGAAACCTACACCGCAATCCTGGGGGCCGGTGCTCAACTAAATGGCAGTCTCATCCGGGCGGCCGGCACAGCCAATCTCACGAATGCAGGTATCCTGGCCAGTTCACAGATATTCAGTGACCTTCAATGGCCAGAGCCCTGGCCGTTCATGCGATTTGAGAATCGCAACGCCCTGGCCTACCGGATGTCTCTTGTTGCAGCCGGAGCCTTTGATGCGGCCATAGCCTTCACACCTCGCTGGGACTGGGACGTGGCCGCCGGCTCACTCATCGCCACCGAAGCAGGTGCTGTGGTGACAGACCATCATGGCGGTCAATGGGCGTTCAACCGCCCTGACCCGCGCCAAACAGGTATGGTCTGCTCGGCTGCGGCGCTACATCCGTTGATCATTGCACGAACCCGGCATATTCCGCTTTCCGAACAGGACTGAGTTTAGGCTATCCGCCCGCCCTCTTTTCCGCCCAGATACGAGACTATCCCCACTGCAACGCTGCACCCGTAAGGCAACCATGAACGACCATCCGGCCTCAGACCCCGCCCAGCTTCTCCATCTCGTGATCGGGGGAGAACTGCGTCACCTCGATGCGCCCGTATTTCGCGATCTGACCAAGGTTGAGTTCGTCGGAGCCTACGGCAGCTACGCAGAGGCCAGAGTAGCCTGGAAAGCCCGCGCTCAAGCGACGGTAGACAATGCGCATATGCGCTATTTCATCTTGCATGCGCACAAGATGATTGATCCTCGAGGAGACGCGGCACACTAGTTCCCGGTCTTCAGGCTGGGACATGTCTCGATGTTCGCCACCCTTTTCACCCTTTGTCTTGTTGCGTTCGGAGCCAGTATCGTCGCAGCCTCTGTGCATCTTTGCGAACACTGGTCCCAGGAAGACCTGGGGCAACCGAGTGATCGCCCCTCACAGACTCCAAGCGATCGCGCAGCCGATTATCAGCGACAAACAGAGCGTCTGTAAGATTGCAGGCCGAGCCTGAACGGGTCATCCTTTCAGGCGTCCAGAACCACAAGGAAGCGAGTTCATGACCGTTTTTGGGACAACGCTCGACGGTGCTGCAATCGCCAGTCTTTGTGGTCTTCTAGCGACACTCTTTCTGTGGCTGTTCGTGCTTCGCGGAGAACGCAGCCAGATCCGCTGGTTCCGAGACTGGGAAGCCGCCCGAAAGGCTCGATACGATGCCGAACGGGCAGCCGAGCAGGCCAAGTCGCCGACCCCGGATAAGGGAGAAGACATCTCACGCGGACCCTGGGGATAGTTAGACGGCGCTTGTACTTGCAATCGTCCGGCCCCAGTTTTGAAAGTCTGTCGGAGATGCTCAGCGTTATCGCAACCTTGACTGCTGCTGTCGGCGTGGGTGTGATCGCCTTTGCAGGTTTGAACAGACTGAAGAGTTTGCGGGCCGTCGAGCCCGAACTGCGGATGGCTGGCCTTCTTCTGCCGATCAGTCTGACACCTTGGTTGAGGTCGCTAGTAAGAGCCCGAAAAAACGAAACTCGCCGCCAGAAGATTCCCAGTGACGTTGAGATGATCGAGACGTTTCTGGATCGGCCCTGCGGTAGCGAGCCGATGAGGGTACTGATTTTTCAACGCGCAACACGGACAAAGCCCTGCACGCGAGATCTGAGGCCCCTGGGATTGATAGTGGGGTTTACGTCATAGGCAGGCCCGAACAGGACCTTGCATTCATTTCGCACCTGCTGTGCCACATGGATATCATGACCATAAGCCTGGCCTATCGGCTGGCACCGCAACACCCGTTTCCTGGCCCCTCGACGACGGTGATACAGCCCTCAAGTGGCTTTTCGCCCAGGCTGAGATCCTGGGCGTGAACCCAGAAAGCCTTCCCATCGGCGGACAGAGCGCCGGCGGAGGCCTTGATGCGGCTCTGCAAAGCGCTCCTATGAGGAGGTTTTGAAACTTCGTTTCAGAGACCAAGACGACCCGCATTCCCGGCCGAGACCTTGTCGAGCGCCCTACCCCACAGGCCGAACATTGTCATCAGAGTTGCGGTCTATCCATTTATTGTAGGGATCGACGCCGGCAAAACTGGGTTTTCTGTCTGTTACGAAACGGATGACCTGTGAGCCCGATCGAAGTCTTCGGCGCTCAAAGGCGATAATGCTGTCAGGCCCAAACTCCCGCTTTCCAGGTTCAGCGCTGAACAGGCCGACGTCGAACGTCTCATCGAGCGGTGCTTCGGTTTCCTCACCCTTGCCATCGGCATAGAGCTTGCGCGCCTCGACAGTGAAGGACACGTCCCATTTTCCGTTCTGCAGTTGTCGCGCGCTACTGGCAGTGACCTTGACGTCGTAAAGCGTGATGCGTTCCATCAGGTCGGTAATCAGTGCCTGCTGTTCCGGCTGAGCATTGGCTCTGAGTGCCGAGACCAGATCAAGTGAGCGGGGATAGGGCGCGCCACGGAATGCATGGGCTTCAATCAGCGATTTCAATGCCGAGTTCACAGCAGCCTCGCCGATCTGATCGCGCAGAAGATACATGATCAAACCGCCCTTCTGGTAATGAATGTAGGGCTGATTTTCGACGCGATACAGAGGCTGCTCTTCAAGCCTCTCGGCCCCCCGTCCGCTCAGATAGGTATCAAGCTCGTATTTCAGGAAGCGACGGATATTGTCGGCCCCATAGGTCTTTTCCATCACCATCAAGGCTGAGTACTGGGCAAGGGTCTCCGAAAGGCTCGTCGCCCCTTGCATGTTCGCACCAACAACCTGATGGGCCCACCATTGATGAGCGAGTTCATGCGCTGTGATGTAGGTGACGTAGTCGATTTTCTCGGGATTACGGAAATCAGCAATAAACCCCAGGCTTTCCGAGTAGGGCATCGTATTGGCAAAAGCCTGAGCGAAGCTTGCATAGGCCGGGAACTCGATGATCCGCGCCTGGCGGAACTGATAGGGACCGAATGCTTGCTGAAAATAGTCAAGACCGGCTCTCATCGAGGCAATCATTCTTGAAACATTGCGCTCGTGCGAAGGGTGGTAATAGACGGCCAGTTCGACGCCCTTGTGGGTCTCCCGCTCGACAGCATAGCGCGCTGACTGAACCGAGAAGAAGTGCAAGATGGGAGCTTCGGTTACGAACCGGGCGGAGCGACGTCCATCGCGCGTGACATCAGACACCTTGTAGCCGGGCGCTATAGGGGTCTGATCAGCGACTGTATGGACCGTGATGTCCGCGGTAACCCAGTCCGCCCCAATATAGTTCTTGGCCAGGGCTGAGGTATCTTCAAGCTTGGCAACCCTTAACTCCGCCGGCAGTCCGAACTTGCGCCGTTTTGTGCGGTCACTCAACAGACCGTTGCGGTCCATCCCGATCTGGGGGGCAAAGGCAAAGTTGTTTATAAAACTACCATTATCGACAAGCGCGGTGGTGGCGTTGCTATTGGGAAAGCCTCTTTGGGTGAGCAGGGTCTCGAACCTAACCATGCGGCGCTCGCCCGGTGCCATCGGCTGGTCGAAGCGATATATTCTATAGTCAAACTCCTGCCACTGGCGTGAGATTGTCGCCCCCTCTACCGCCAGTTTGGTCATCTGCAACGCAGGTTCAAGCCAGCGGATATGCACTTCATTCAGAGGCGCACCCGTTCGGTTCTCAATCAGGTAGCTGCCCTTGGTGACCAGTCGGGGTTTATGAGGATCGAGATCAAGATCAAGTGTGACACTGACGATCGAGGGCTGAGGTAAAGTCTCAAATCCGAGCAGGGTCTTTTCATAGTTGGCCTGCAAAGCCTCGTTCCAGTCCCGCGTCCGGTACTCGTTCCAGACATTGGTATTGATGTAGATGAATGTGCCCAGACTGACGAAGGCCACAAGTGCCAGGCCCCCGACGAGGCCCGCAGGTCCCTTCAGTCGATGCGGAAGACGCTTCAGCCGCGGCAGGAAACGGGTTTCAGCTCCACGCCTCCACAGGCCATAGGTTATGACCAGCAGCATCAGGGCAAAGGCGCACCAATAGGCCGTAACCCAGTTGGCTGCTGTGCCAAAGTCGCCCCGGCCATTCATATCCGAAAGAGGAACGCCAGGCGTCGCTCCATAGCGGTAAAGGATGTGATCAAAACCGAGATTGACCAGAACAATCGTGGTGATCAGATAGACAACCATGATCGCCCAACCCACAAACTTGTTGGGTGAAAGCGCCTGTATAAATATGGCCAGAACGGCCAGCAGAGCATAGCTGATGGACTCTGGAAGAATGAACCAGAGCAGATACTTGTCGAGCTCATAGGCGACCTCGCCCCGGTATGTCTGGACAGCCATTCCAGCCAGGCTGGCGACAACCAGGGTGGAGACAAGAACCAGGGTCAGACCAAGAACTTTTGGAACGAGGAACGTCCAGTCAGGCGTGGAGGTGGCATCCACGATCTCATGCGTGCGACGTTCCTTGTCACGCCAGACGAGTTCGCCTGCGTAATAGATTGCTACTATGATGGATACGAGACCAAAGGCCCCGCCGAGGATCCCGATCACCGAACGCGTCACAAGCAGAGTGGGGGCGCCGTAGATTTCTCCGGCAAACAGCAGAGACCCGATGGCGTTGAAGGCTCCAAGCACCATCAGCACCGCAAAGGCCGGACTTCTGAAAATCAGACCCATCTCAAAGCCCGTCCGCTTACGGAGACGGGCCCAGTCACTCGCAAGACCGTGGGAAGGCATCGCCAGGACAGGAGATAGCGCGGCTGTCTCCTGAGACTTCTGGGCAAGCACACGCAGCGTCTCCTGCTTGCCGAGTTTGGCTCCCCGTGTAGCCGGACGATAAAGGACATAGGCCGCAGCCAGGAAGGCCAGACCGGCCAGTGTCCAGATAAGCCGGTTAAAAAGCAGCACACCTTCAAGAGGAACGATACGGCTGTTTCGCTCAGCCGGGGTCCAGTAGCGGGTGGCTTCCGAAAATGCTGAAAGGCCAAACGGCTCTAGCCAGGCCAGGATTGTCCGAAACTCGGGCCGGTCCAGCGAAGACGTCAGGGTAAGGTAGACAATGAAGAATGCAACGACACCCACATAGGTCGCCATCATGGACCGCGTCACTGTGGCAAGAGCAAAGAAGATCGCCGATGTCAGAAAGACGGCCGGCAAGCCCAGCGCGAGGAAGGCATGGAGGTAATCACCCAGCCGGAACCCTCCAAGCATCTCACGATCGACCCAGGGCATCAGGGTTCCGATCAGGGTGCCAAAAGACACACTGGAATAACAGAGCGCAACCGCTGCAAATGCGCCTGCAAATCGACCATATAGGTAGTCAAACTTGGAGACCTGGCTGGCCTGGATCATCGGTCCAAAGCCCGTCGTCGCATCCCGCGCCACCACATTGGCTACAATAGCCGTCGTTGCCAGCATGAAGAAAATCGCCAGGACCATATGGGTCAAGGCCAGCGAATAGGGCGAGTTGAGGTTTGTATTTCCACCACCGGCTATGGAGACGTTTTCTCCAGCCGCAATCAGTCCAAACCCGAGCAGGAAGAAGAGGATAGCGACGACCCAGAACGCAGGTTGGCGCAACTGGTAACGGAACTCGAACGTGGCGACCTTGGCGAACATGGTTCTGTCCTCCGGATCAGGCGGCTGCGCGGCGCGAGGCGCTCAGCGTCGAGAAATAGACATCCTCGAGTCCGCCAGATACCGGCTCAAACCCATCTCCCGGCTTCTGGTCTGAGAGAACATGGATGACCGTACGTCCGGCAAACAGTCGGGTCGAAATAACCTCGTGCTGCGTCCGGTTCGCCTCCAGGGCTTCCTTGTCGATGGTCTTTTTCCAGACCCGCCCAGACATGCGTTGCATAAGTTCCACGGGCGCACCTTCAAGCTGGATCTTGCCACCCGCCAACACAGCCATCCGCGGGCACAGGTCGGCTACGTCTTCAACGATGTGCGTCGACAGGATTATGA
>JBFZCB010000321.1:0-10650 GCA_041308165.1 Caulobacterales bacterium | reverse complement strand
AGGACTGCCGGCAGAAGCCCGGGCAGGTCTTCAGCAATAAGCCCGGGCCCGAAGCGGCGGGCCGCATCACAGTGCATCCAGACCGCTGCAGAAGCGGCATCAAAGCTGTCCATACGCTGGGCGATTAATCCGCCGACCATACCCGCCAAGACATCTCCGGAGCCAGCAGTCGCCAGCCACGGGGTTCCGTTCGGATTGATCCGATAGCGGCCATCCGGTGCCGCAAGGACCGTTTCACGTCCTTTCAGGACCACGACACAGCCGGAAATTGCAGCAGCCTTCCTGGCCGCAGCCTCTCGCCCCTCCCCCAGCAAGCCTGGAAACAGTCGATCAAACTCAGCTTCATGGGGTGTAAGGACGTCATCACGATCCAGACAATCGAACAACTGGTCTTCGCGTCCTCTGAAGAGCGTCAGGGCATCAGCATCAACGACGAGCGCAGCCCCTTTTCGTGACAGGGCTGAAACATTGTGGCCCGTCGCCTCAGTAAGGCCTGCAGCAGGTCCGATCACGACACAATCGTAAGGATCAGCCAGCCTGCCAAGACCCTCAGGCGTCAGAAATTCTGAAACCAGTATGCCTTCCACAGCTGCGGCTACGACAGGCGCTGCATCGGGCGGGCAAAAAATGTGCACAAGTCCAGCCCCGATTCGAAGCCCTGCCCGGGCTGCAAGTCGGGCAGCGCCGGTGTGAAGGGCACTCCCGGACACAACACCAAGCCGCCCTCTTTGGTGTTTGTGAGCGTCCCGGCCCGGCCAGGGCAATGATGCACGCCAGACGGAAGGGTCATTTGTGGTGTCAGTCATGCGTCGATCCCGACTTTTGCGGACGGAAAATGCGTGTTTGCCCTTGCCATATGTCGCAATGCGATGTCCTTTTGCTCCCCGAGCGTTCAGTGCACATCCGCACCGCGTCTCGAGGTCGCCCATGAAGAAGATTGAAGCCGTCATCAAGCCTTTCAAGCTCGACGACGTAAAAGAAGCCCTGCAGGACATTGGCGTGCAGGGGATGACTGTTCTGGAAGCCAAGGGATATGGCCGCCAGAAGGGGCACTCCGAACTCTATCGGGGGGCTGAGTATGTCATCGACTTTTTGCCCAAGATTAAGATTGAGGTCGTGGTTTCTGACGACCTCTATCCGGCTGTAGTCGAAGCCATCCAAAGCGCTGCCCGCACAGGCAAGATTGGCGACGGCAAGATCTTCGTCTCAGATGTCCATGACGTCATCCGCATCCGCACCGGAGAAACTGGAGCACAGGCGGTATAATCCAGTACCTGGCCGTTCTCGAAGGGAACGGCCTTTTCATTATCCTCCCCCAAAAACAAAAAGGACAAATAAGAATGAGTACGGCTGACAAGATCCTAAAGGAAATCAAGGAGAAGGACGTAAAATACGTCGACGTCCGTTTCACGGATACCCGGGGCAAGCTGCAACACGTCACCTTCGACGTCGACCTTGTGGATGAGGATTTCCTCAATGAAGGCACGATGTTCGATGGATCCTCGATTGCTGGGTGGAAGGCGATCAACGAGAGCGACATGCTGCTCAAGCCGGACCTCTCAACGGCCTACATCGATCCGTTTTACCAGCAGACCACAATGTTCCTGTTCTGCGATGTGATGAACCCCGACACGGGCGAGCCCTATAACCGCGACAGCCGCTCAATGGCCAAGAAGGCTCTCAGCTATATCCAGTCGGCTGGCGTAGGCGATGTCGTCTACTTCGGACCTGAGGCAGAGTTCTTTATCTTCGATGACGTGCGGTGGACAACTCAGCCCGGCAATACCGGTTACAGCTATGATTCCATTGAACTCCCAGCAAATACCGGCTCGGAGTACACTGAAGGGAACCTAGGGCATCGGCCCGGTCCAAAAGGCGGCTACTTCCCCGTCAATCCAGTCGATTCCGGTCAGGACCTTCGTGGCGAAATGCTGGCTGTGATGCGCGACATGGGCATGCAGCCCGAAAAACATCACCACGAAGTGGCTCCGGCACAGCACGAGCTTGGATTGAAGTTCTCGGATATGCTGACGATGGCTGACCGCCTGCAGCTCTACAAGTACATCATCCACAATGTGGCTGCAGCCTATGGCAAGACAGCCACCTTCATGGCCAAGCCCATGTTTGCTGACAACGGCTCAGGCATGCACGTGCACATGTCTATCTGGAAGGATGGAAAGCCCACATTTGCCGGTGACAAATACGCCGGACTTTCGCAGGAATGCCTTTGGTATATCGGCGGCATTATCAAACATGCCAAGGCGATCAATGCCTTTTCCAACTCGACCACCAACTCCTACAAGCGTCTGGTTCCCGGCTATGAAGCGCCCGTAAAGCTTGCCTACTCGGCCCGTAACCGCTCTGCTTCAATCCGTATTCCATGGGTTTCATCACCCAAGGGCAAGCGCCTGGAGGCTCGCTTTCCAGATCCTATGGGCAATCCCTATCTGACGTTTGTTGCCCTTCTGATGGCTGGCCTGGACGGCATTGAGAACAGGATCGATCCGGGCGCACCGGCCGATAAGAACCTCTATGACTTGCCACCAGAAGAGCGCGGTTCAATCCCAGAAGTTTGTGGATCGCTCAAAGAAGCCCTTGAGAGCCTCGACAAGGACCGCGCCTTCCTCAAGAAAGGCGGCGTGATGGATGACGACTTCATCGACAGCTATATCGAGTTGAAGATGGAAGAAGTCATGCGGCTGGCACTGCACCCACACCCTGTGGAGTTCGACATGTACTACAGCTGCTGATCTCCAGCATTTAAGGTCGTCAAATACAGGCCCTGGATGGAAAACCATTCAGGGCCTTTGTGTTTCTTGACCTATACCTGTGAGAAAGTTCGCAACCGCAAGCGTTGCGACCCGTTGAGCCTTCCCAGTCGCAGAAGCGGAGCATGGCTATGAAACTCCCACAGGGCACACTTGTGGCTATCGTCGACGGCAAGACGCTCATCCTGTTCAGGAACACGGGACAGCAGCATATTCATCTCACCGAGGAAACGGCTCCAAAGATCCCCGAACGCCTATCCGGTGCTGCCGGCCGCGGCTCCAGCAATGCCAATCCTGATGACAAGACCCAGGCAGAAGACGGCTTCGCCATGGGCGTGGCCGATAGTCTCAACCATTGGGCAATGACAGGAAGGTTTGAACATCTTCTAGTCATTGCGGCCCCCAAAACATTGGGGCAACTGAGGAAGGGTTGGCACAAGCAAACCTCCGCGCGCATCGTTGGCGAGATTTCCAAAGAACTCACCGGACATTCTCAGGATCAGATTAGGTCCGAGATTGAGCAAGCCTGACCCCATCTCCTGTCGCAGGCACTATGGATGGGCCGACCCAGACCGACGACGCCAATCGATTCCTCGGGCGTGCCCCCGGACGGGACGAAGCTAGGGGCCTCGTCCCCGTTCGAAAATAGCGTCCGGACAGCCAGCCGGATACCAAAATCCAAACCCTGCCCCGGACGGCATTGCTCGACAAACGCCGTCAGGCGTCAAGGCGGGCAATCAGCGGAGCCAGCGATGGGTGGATCGTCGGCGACAGATCCTTCAGGAAAGAAACCAGCGCCTTCTCGTTCACATCGAACACCTCATCGCGACCGATACGGGCCAGAAGCCACGCGGCTTCATCCTGACTGACCGACAAGGCGGCTTCATCCGCAGCCTGACGGCGCTCGAGGTGCGAATTGAACTCCGCCATATCGTCCCCAAAAAGCGCATTGCGTATAGACGACGGCGTCAGCCCACCGACTGATCTCAAAGCCTCGCCGACAAGCCCAAGTGGCGACGCCTCAGGGGCTTCGAGCCAAACCTCACGGCTCATCGCCTTGGCGCGGTCGGGTGCAGTCCACCCAGCCGCCGCAGTGACCGCATTGGCGACAGCGCGCTTGAAAAAGTCAGTCCAGGCAGGATCATTCGCCAGCCCGCGTGTTCGATCGTTGAGATCAAAGAGCGCATCTGCCTCCTCTTTTGTGACCGACATGCTGCCTGGTCCGGAAAGCGCAAACACCAGGCGACGCATGGCGTCCACATCTGCTGCTGAGATGGAGGCTCCCGATGCGACCAGGGAGCGGGATATCAACGAGAGACCAAACGCCGAAAGCACCGGAGGCGCTTCATCAGCCAACTCGAGAACTCTCAAGACGAGTTCAATCTCGCTCTCGCGGCGTACTCGTCGATCCTGGTCGATACGGGCGATAAGCCATTCCGCCTGTTCCGCCGTCACATAACCGGCCGGCTCCTGCTGACGAACGAGCCAGTCCGTTACCGCTTCGACAAAAAAGGCGTGCCATTCTGTCGAATGGGTGGGGACCTGTTCGTCGATACGAAACAACAGATCCACTTCTTCCAATGTGACAGCGATCTGGCCAAAGACTTCCCTTCGAAGGGCCAGCACATCGTTGGCATCCACTTTTCCGGAATCCACGACACGGTCACAAAGCTCAACAAGGGCCATCTTCTTTTCTCCCAATACAGCGAGAATAGGAGATTTATATTACGTCTGGCCTAACAGGTCGTCTGAGGCGTCCCCGCGACCGCGTCGTTTCTCTATAATCCTAACGCACCAGATCGAGACTTCGTAGAGAAGGCACATCGGAACAGCGAGCATGATCTGACTTATTGGATCCGGTGGCGTCACAATCGCCGCCAGAGCGACTACAGCGACGATGGCATATCTACGGCCCCGAACCATGAGTTCTGAGGAAATGATCCCTGCAAGCCCAAGCAGCGTCATGATCACGGGAAGCTGAAAGCAAAGGCCGAAGGCAAGAATGAGAGCCGTGGCCAGATTCATGTAATCTGAGACGGTCGCTAGCAGATTGGCTGTAACTCCGTCCTGATTGATGCTTTGCCCAAGTGAAAACAGCATCACGAACGGGAGCATGATCACATAGACAAGCGCTGCACCGAGCAGAAAAAGTAACGGTGCCGCAACGAGAAAGGGCAGGAAGGCCCCTCGTTCATTTCTATAAAGACCAGGCGCAACAAATCGGTACAGCTGAAAAGCGATGACTGGAAAGGCAATCACAATCCCGCCTAGTCCGGCAAGCTTCATCTTGACGAAAAGAATCTCAAGAGGAGCCGTATAAATCAGCTGTACTCCACGACCAGCATCTCCAGGCAGCGGATGCAACCCAACCATGGCCAGGACAAGCTCCACCGGGTTTACGTGGGTGCTGCCTGCAGCCGCATGGAAAGCACTCGCCGCCACATAGGGCTTGACGAGAAAGACATAGAGCGGCCCTGCAAAATAAAAACAGACAAAAAAGGCCAATACAAAAGCGATGACACAGATCATGAGCCGCTTACGCAGCTCGATCAGGTGGTCCATCAGAGGTGCACGCGAGGCCTCAATCTCGGCATTTGGATCATAGGTACTCAACGGCCGGTGACCTTGCTGTGTGCCGCCACATCAGATTGGGAAACAATCTTAGCTGTTGACCTCGGCGACGTAGGCTCGGATTGCTTTGGAGACTGGGCCTTGGAAGACGGGGCCTTGGAAGTCTGGGCCTTGGATCTCTGGGCCCCTGCCGCTTTAGGCTTGGTGGTTTGGACCCTATTGGCCTTTTCTGTATCCGTGGCCTTAGGCCGCGACGCCCGTTTCTTAGCTGATGTACCGGGCTGGGCAGTCGTCGTGTCGACAACCACACCCGTATCAACCGGCCATTCCGTTGGAGCGGGCGTCATTTCCGGATCAGCGGGCTCTAAGGGGGAAACCTCATCGCCGGATGCGACCGTATCAAAAAGCGGCCGTTGGAACTCGGACTTTATATCCCGAAAGGTCGCTTCCGCATCTGAACCGAGATCGATCGGATTGGTTGAACGCAGCGCCTGCACCTCTTTGCGAAGCTCGTCCAGTTCAGATTGGCGAGCCATATCTTCAAAGCTGTTTCGGAACTCGCTTGCCATGCCACGAGCCTTGGCAACCCATTTACCCAGCTCGCGCAAAAGACCTGGCAGGCGCTCGGGGCCGACGACAAGAAGCGCGACAACGCCCAGCACCAACCACTCAGCGCCCCCAATACCGGGACCAAGGCCACCCATAATTCAGACCCTTTGCCTCAGTCTCTGATCGAGAAAGATCAACGTTTGATTTCGTCTTTTTCGGAATCCGTCAGGGGGAGCGAAGATACACCCTCCGTCGAGCCGGACTTCTTGTCGTCGTCCTTCAAGCCTTCCTTGAAAGCTTTGATACCTTTGGCGGCGTCACCCATAATGGCCGACAGCTTGCCTCTGCCTCCGAACAGGACAAGCACGACCAATCCGAGAATGGCCCAATGCCAGATACTCATGGCACCCATGATGAAATCTCCTGTGGGCGATCAGGTCCGCCCGATGCAAATCATAGCCGCCATATAGGCGACCGTGTGGCTGCCCGGCAATGAAATGGTTGAGGCGAGCCACGATCAAAGCTCAGGCAGCCCCCTCCTGAAGACCCCCCGCCACCGTTTAGTGACAGATCAGGTCGTCAACGAAGGGCACACATGCCAACAGCAGGCACTGCATACTCAGACAGAAACTCACAACAGACACTGTAAATCTCACAGCCACGCACCAGTTAGGGGTGGCTCGTGGATACAGAACCGACCTAAACAGACACGTTGACGTCCCAGAAACGTCTGCCCCCATCCCGAGCTAGTGAGCCAGATCCAAGTTGACCCCAGTCGTCATCCACACTGATGGTGCCTGCAAAGGCAATCCGGGTCCGGGAGGCTGGGGGGCCATCCTCCAGTCCGGCGGCAGAACAAAAGAGATCTATGGAGGTGAGTTGCTGACAACCAACAACCGCATGGAACTCACGGCCGCCATAAAGGCCCTTGAAGCGCTCAATCGGCCCTGCGCCATACAACTCCACACGGACAGCAAATATGTGATGGATGGCATCACCAAATGGATCCATGGCTGGAAGGCACGGGACTGGCGCACCGCCGACCGCAAACCCGTCAAGAATGATGACCTCTGGAAGCGGCTGGATGTCGCACGCACCAGGCACACCGTGAGTTGGCACTGGATCAAGGGCCATGCCGGCCACGCGCTCAACGAGCGCGCAGACCAACTGGCCAACCAGGGCGTCGAGCAGGTCCTAGGCGAGCAGAACGCCAGCCGCTAGGCTTCCGTACGGACCTGGAGCGCTGAACCCGTTCCGCTGACAACAATCACGCTGTCTCCAACAGGTGGAGCCTCACCCGAAATCTCTGCCGCCCACTCGGCACCCGAGACAAAGACGCGGCCTCGCCCATCGACGAAAGCCTCTACCACCCTGGCTCGCTGCCCAACCAGGCGCACATTGGGATCGTTGATATCGGGTGCATCAGACGGATTTACCCGCTTGATTAAACGGCTTGAAGCCACGGTGGTTAGGATAGTGAGCACCGCAAACAGACCCGCATCGCCCAGAAAACCGAATCTCAGCCCGAAAAATACAACGATAGCCACAATGCCCGCGGCAACGGCTGGCCACAGGAGCCACTCCGTCGATAGGCTGGCCTCAATGGCCAGCAGAGCCAACCCAAGGGCCATCCAGAACCAGTAGGGCTGGGTTGCATAAAGATCGATCACGTTTTGCATCTTGCCCCCTATCCCGCTGTCGGTGGCACGGACCCATCACGCGAGGATGTTCGTGCCGGCGGTGAAGGTGCCTTTCTCGGCGCGGCCTGGCGGTCCTCTTGCTGCGATCGTGCCAGTCCAACGAGCTCACCAACGCCCGCAAGTGTTCCCACGAGCCCGCTCATCTCTGCTGGCACGATGACGGTCCGCTGTTGCGGGCTGCGGGCCAGTTCGGCAAACGCCTCTACATATTTTTGGGCGATGAAGTAGTTGATGGCATTCACATCACCACGCGCAATGGCCTCGGAGACCATGGCCGTAGCCTTGGCCTCTGCTTCGGCCTCGCGTTCACGCGCCTCAGCATCGCGGAAAGCAGCCTCCTTACGGCCCTCAGATTCAAGAATGGCGGCCTGTTTTGCCCCCTCTGCCCGGGTGATGGCGGCCTGCTTTTCACCATCAGCTTCGGTAACCACCGCACGACGCTCGCGTTCGGCCTTCATCTGCCGGGCCATGGCGTTGGTTATATCTGCCGGAGGTGTGAGATCCTTGATTTCGATCCGGTTGGCCTTGACCCCCCAAGGCTCGGTTGCCGCATCAATAACATGCAAAAGCCGCGTGTTGATGGCATCGCGCTGGCTCAGCACCTCATCGAGCTCCATGGAACCCACGACCGTGCGTAGATTGGTCATGCAGAGCTGGCTGATCGCATAGGAAAGATCATCCACGCGATAAGCCGCAGCCGCTGCATCCATGACCTGGATAAAGACGATGCCGTCGACCTTTACGACCGCGTTGTCTCTAGTGATCACCTCTTGCTGGGGGACATCAAGAACCTGCTCCATCATATTCATCCGGCGACCGATACGCTCAACGAACGGTGTGAGGATGCTGATGCCGGGCTTGAGAGTCTTGGTGTATTTACCGAACCTTTCCACCGTGAACTCTCGACCCTGGGGTACGATTTTTACCACGCTGAAAAGCAGAACGATCGCAAAGACGATCAGAACACCGACGAACCAGATCATTAAACCCTCCCAATCTGATCCGAACCTTAGGGCAGCCGGGTCAAGTTCGCTACGAAAACCGCATCAGAAGGCCCTTTTAAACATCACATGGGCTAGTCCAGGCGGCTCATTCACCCTGTAGCGAGTTCAACATGGCCCTGGCGGACAGCAGGATCCGGCGTGTCTCATCCCAGTCCACACAAGCCAGGGCCTCGTCAAAAGGCATGAAGACGGCCGCTGCAGCATCATCTCCGGCCTTGGGGTCCCCTCCCCTCCATATCGCCAGAAAATCGATCAGAACGTAGTGCTGGCCGGCTTCGGGGAAGATGGCATCCACCACATCGACCAGACCAAGCAGTTCGGCCACGACGCCCGTCTCTTCCAACAGTTCACGCAGAGCCGCCTGCCTGATCGTCTCACCAGGTTCTATTCTGCCGCCGGGCAGGCTCCATTCACCCTCGCGAGGAGACCGACCGCGCCGAATCAGAAGAACGTCGTCATCGCGGAAACACACCAAGCCAACGGCTGGAACGGGGATTTTCATTGGAATAAGGGTCATAAATGGAGACGATTGCGCAAAAACTATTCTCCAAACATAGCTTTCGCCTTCCGTAGAGCCGAGGGCTTTGCGAAAAGACCCCATGACCGCAAAGATTCAACTGCCAACGGACGAGCCGCAACTCGTCGATCCTGGTGTTATTGCAGATCTCAAAGCCGCCGTTGGTCCTGACGGCTGGACAGAGGATGCGTTCGAGCTGGAGCCTCATCTGACGGAATGGCGTGGGCGGTGGACAGGTCACACCCCGCTCCTGCTGACACCGCTCAAAACAGAAGATCTGTCTCGCGCAGTGAGAATCTGTGCTGAGGCGGGTGTGGCCATCACTCCACAGGGCGGCAACACCGGTCTTGTTGGAGGGCAGATACCTTTTGGCGAGGTGCTCGTTTCAACCCGTAAACTGCGCCAGGTCAGGGACATCACACCCTTCGATGACGCAATGACTGTCGAGGCGGGAATCACCCTTCTGGAAGCCCAGCAGCTTGCCAAGTCTGCTGGCCGCTTTTTCCCTCTCAGCCTGGCTGCCGAGGGCAGTGCTACGATCGGAGGTGTCGTATCAACCAATGCTGGCGGCACGCAGGTCCTGAGGTACGGGATGATGCGAGACCTCGTTCTCGGCATCGAAGCGGTAATGCCGACCGGTGAGATCTTTCATGGGCTGAAACGCCTTCGCAAGGACAATACTGGCTATGACCTGAAGCAGCTTCTCATCGGTGCCGAAGGCACACTCGGTATTGTGACGGCCGTGACCTTGAAGCTCTTTCCCATCATGCGCTCCAGATCGGTTGCCATTGTCGGCATAGAGGACTCGGCGTCAGCGATTGAGCTTCTCGCCCGGGCCCGGGATGAGGTCGGCAGTGGTGTCGAAGCCTTTGAGCTGATGAAGAGGCTTGGCATGGAGCTGGTCCTCAAGAACATCCCCGGCACGCGTGAACCTCTCGGGAGCGAGCCGGCCTGGTATGTGCTCCTGGAGTTGGCCGATGCATCCGCCGGTGGTGCCGAGGCGGCCATGGAGAGGGTGCTCGAGGCCGCCTTTGAAGCCGGCCTGATCACCGATGCGGCTATTGCCCAGAATGAAGCCCAGCGCGCCGAGTTTTGGAGACTGAGAGAAGAGCATTCCGCAGCGCTTAAGCCTGAGGGGGGCGGTTGGAAGCACGATATATCCGTGCCCATTTCACGCATTCCAGAGTTCATTGAGAAGGCCGATGGTGCCGTGGCATCCTTCTACCCCGGTGCCAGGATTTCCGTTTTCGGCCATGTCGGAGATGGCAATCTACATTACGATGTATTGCCACCTCTGGGTGGCGACATTGGCGACTTCATTAGTGTCTGGAAGCAAGGTTCGGCTGTGGTGCATGGAGTCGTCGGCAGTCTGGACGGTTCCATCTCGGCAGAGCATGGGCTGGGTCGACTTAAGACTGACGAAGCCCGCGGCTACAAATCTGAACTCGAGATCCAGCTAATGCGAGCCATAAGAACGGCGATCGATCCAAAACGGATTATGAACCCCAAGGTTCTGTTCTGATGCGGAACTTGACCTGGAT
>JBFZCB010000320.1:0-19801 GCA_041308165.1 Caulobacterales bacterium | reverse complement strand
AGGGAAGATAGCTGACACCAAACTGCAATATTACAATGGTTTAGATCAGAGCGCTCTTCGTTCACACCGAGGGGGTCACAGGTTCAATCCCTGTCGCATCCACCATTTTTCATTGCATTTACATCACATTATTTCTCATCTGACTAAGCAAAGCCCCGCCTGCTCGAAATCCCAACACCAAATAGACACCAAACCTGCGGAACCCCAATATCTCTTTATGTACGGGGGAACCCATAAGGCTCGGCGCGTAAGGTCGACGATCTCCAAGGTCTAGAGCATGGCCCGATCTGATGGAATCGGGATTCCCAAATCGCGGGTGATCTGATTCATAGTCTCTGCTGGATGGGAGGCCAGCAGAGTTGACGGCTCCGTACTCTGTTGATCTTCGGTCGCGGGCCCTGGCCCGCAAGGCGGCGGGCGAGACCCATCGTGAAATCGCAGCGGCTCTGAACATCAGTCCTTCATGCGTGTCCAAGTGGACGCGACGAGAGCGCGAGACCGGTTCTGTGGCTCCGGACCAGATTGGTGGCAGTACGAACAACAAGGGCGGGTGACGCGCCTTAACCGTAGTGATACAAAACCTCGGATATTAGAACCTAACCTCTGAGGTTTCGCACTCTGTGATTATCGCGCCTTCAAATCGGGACCTTGCCCGCAAGACCCTTGCCGAGCGAGGCATGATGCGGCTGGCCGACCTCAGAGCCGCTGGCGTTACGGCTGCAACAATCCGTCGGATGCAGGACGCGGGCGAGGTCGTGAAACTGGGGCGCGGCCTTTACCGGGCGCCAGACGCCGACTACACGAGCAACCACGCACTCGCCGAGGCAGCCCTGCGCGTCCCGAATGGCGTGATCTGTCTGGTGTCCGCCCTCGCCTATCATGGCCTGACGGATCAACTGCCCTCGAAGGTCTGGATGGCAATAGGACATAAGGACTGGTCGCCCAGCGCCTCCCAGCCGCCCCTGCGGATCGTTCGGTTCGCGGATCACCTGCTGGAAACCGGCGTCGAGACCGCCGTCATCGAAGACGTGCAGGTCCGCATCTTTGGCGTCGCCAAGACCATCGCCGACACATTCCGCCACCGCCGCACCGTCGGTCTGTCCATTGCCTTGGAAGGACTTCAGGAAGCGCTCCGGCAAAGGAAGGCCAGTCCGTCGGACATTCTGGCCGCAGCGGAGCAGGGTCGGGTCGCGACGATTGTGCGACCCTATCTGACGGCGCTGACTGCCAATGGCTGACCCCGCGCGGAATGTGGGAGCCTCGGTCCGGGCGCGTTTGCTGAATCATTCTCGGGAGACGGGGCGGCCTTTCGAGAGCCTTCTCGTACATTACGCATTGGAGCGTCTGCTCTATCGCCTGACCCGTACGGAGCACGCCGAGCGCTTCGTGCTGAAGGGTGCCATGCTGCTGATGACCTGGCTCGAAATCCCGCTTCGAGCCACGCGTGACATCGACTTCCTCGGCTTCGGCGAGCCAAGCCCAGAGGGCATGTTGCAGGTCTTCCGCGAGGTCCTGGCCGTCGACGCCGACGACGGCGTCGCCTTTGACGTCGACGCCCTGAAGGTCGACAGGATTCGCGAAGAGGTCGCCTATGGGGGCCTGCGTTTGCAGACCAGCGCCACCATCGACAAGGCCAGGATCAAGGTCACGATCGACATAGGATTCGGCGACGCCACCGAGCCGGGCATCCAGGAGATGGACTATCCCGCCTTGCTCGATTTTCCGGCACCTCGACTGCGGGCCTATGCCCGCGAAACCGTCATAGCCGAGAAGTTCCAGGCCATGGTCGACCTCGGTCGGGCCAATACCCGCCTCAAGGACTTCTACGACATCTGGGTGCTGAGCCGCCTGTTCGCCTTCGACGACGATAGGTTGGCGCGGGCCATGGCGGCGACCTTCGCTCGGCGCGGCACGGCGTTGCCGACCGAACAGCCCGACGCCCTGACGCCTGCCTTCTCGGGCGATCCAGAAAAACAGGCGCAGTGGAAGGCGTTCGTCGAGAACGTCGCTGAAAACCCCGGCGACCTCGACGGCATCGTCGCCGCCCTGGCCGCCTTCCTGATGCCGCACGTCCTGGCCGCGTCCAGTCTCGTTCAGGCGCCCCCGCGTTTCCCCCCAGAAACGACCCGGTAATAGCGAATTTTGCGGTAACGCTCGCCCTTCAAACCCTCGCTGCGTATGGCCGTAGACTGTATTGCCCCGTTCACACCGAGGGGGTCACAGGTTCAATCCCTGTCGCATCCACCATTCTTTTCAGGCGCTTGGCGAGCCGGCCTGGTTCTGCCCCCCAGATAGCCCAGAAACGCTTTTGCGTGACCACGAACTGCGGACATTCAACTCGTCCTGAGCTCAGGCACTTGGTCTCCTAGGGAGATGATTGCTTTCGTCCCATCGCAGATGCCTGTCGTCTGCAGAACCAAAGTCGCCCAACCAACAGGAAGATTCCGCAAGCAGAGTTCTTGGTATCGGCACTCCCGCAAAAGCCACTGACCCAATAGCGTTGACGCGCAAAGCCTCATTGGATCGGTTCACGACCATCGGCAAGGCGATGTCGAGGTCTGGCGGAGTTTAGTCCATATGAACGTCAAAACGATCTTGGTTCACACTAGGGCCTGTCTGTATCAAACTGGGACAATCCAAGCCTTAGGCTACACAGGTGTGCTGAAGCGGAACAGTTCCGAAAGAATGCTCGGCTCTGAATAGGGCCCTGGCCCCTCCCCCGACCAGCAGAAGCTCATAGGGTCGTGTCTGCCCCGGTCCGGCGACGGCCAAAGCGAGGAACCCGTACTACTAAAGCGATCTTCATCGTGGTCATCAGTGCTCTTTTAGCAGAGGTAACCCCTCACAGCATCAAAAGCCTGTCACAGCGGGCCTGAGAACGAAAGATCATGCGCTGAAATCTTGACGTGTTTCAGATCAATGGGGTTAAGATCTGGTCGATCGGGCAAGATCTTCAACGATGTCACCAGGCGACAGGTTCTTGTACAATACCCGCAAGATCAGTCCGTTTTTCTTCGCCTCCTGGTTGAGCCATCATGGTTACTAACCGCGTCGGGGGTGCAAGCTGCATCTTCGGCCTGTGACTTGCTCTAGGTCGTTCCATATAGTTTGGAGCGATCATCGTGAACCGGATCATCATCATTGCAGCGGGCCTCACTTTGGCGGCAGCAACTGCGGGCAGTGCCCATGCAGGTAACTACGGCGGCGGCTCAGGCTCCGGCGGTGGCTCTTCGTGCGGAAACAGCTGCGGCGGCTCCGGCGGTCATGGCGGTAGCTGGGGCGGCGGTGGCGATAAGGGTGGCCATGGTGGCGGCTGGAGCGGTGGTGGCCGCGGCGGTCATGGTGGAGGCTGGAGCGGCGGAGGTCGTGGCGGCCATGGCGGTCATGGCGGTGGCTGGAATGGCGGCGGAAGCTGGAACAACAACGTCAACGTCAACGTCAACAACAACGTCAACTCCAACTCCAACTCGAACGCAAATGCGTTTGGTGGCGGCAGATCGGGTGGGCAATCCTTCTTCAATGCCCGCTCCTACAGCGGATTCGGTTCACAGCGCTTCGGTGGTGGATCGGGCTTCATCGGCGGTAGCGACTATTATTCTCCAATGGGCCCCGATGGTAATGCCGGGATTCAGCTTTCTGGCATTGCTGGGCCGAGTGCCCCGTTTGGCTACACCGTCGGCGGCTTCGGACGCAGCTACGGCAACCGTTTCTCGACACGCGTGATTGACTACTGCACCACCAGCGGCGGCTATTCCCAGGGTGGACATTATCAGAGCGGACACTACCAGAGCGGCTATGCCAGCGGCGGCCACGCCCAAGGGGGCTATGTGCGCCAGGCACAGCCTCATGGTGGGTATGGACGCAGCTCACATAGCCAGGGCGGGTATGGCCAGGGTGGCTATGGCCACACCGGCTACAGCCAAGGGGGACACGGGTCGCAGGCCTGCATTCCAGTTGCGCCTGCACCAGCACCCGCACCCTACTATCCACCCGCACCGGCACCCTACTATCCGCCGGCAGCGGCTCCCTATTATCCGCCCGCCCCAATGCCCCTTCCATCCGGGTGCATGAGCTGTTCGGCACCTGCAATCCAGGCTCCATTCTATTCGGTCCGGCCTTCGGCACCCGTGCACATGCAGTCTCAGGGCGTACGGATCGTTTCACAACCTGTGCATGTCCCGCCACAGCGTGTCTTCATACAGGGCCCGCCCGTGATCGTTGACGCACCTCCCGTCAATGTTGCGCCCGCGCAGATCTATCTCGAAGCTCCGAATGTGCGCGTGCGTCCATCTGAAGTGACTGTGGCGCCTCCAGAGATTCACTTTGTCGAGGCCGACCCGAACCGACCGCCTCCAGAGGACTGCTGCGACGTTTCCCAAGGCCCAGCTACGCCCATCAGTCTTCCCATGACGGGGGGCTATCATCCCGGCCCACGGACTCATGAGCAGAGCGGAACCCGCATCACCTACGGACAGCCCTCGGCCGACACCCAGTTCCAGTGATCTAGCCCAGTGGCCGGGATTTCGGGACCACCTTAAACCGGGGCGCTACATGAAAGTGTAGCGCCCCTTTGGTTTGGCAGTCAGCCACAAGCCAACCGGGCTCATGTAGAAGGCCGCACGCCCACAAGCGCCGACCTTGCCCAATCAATCTGTGCTTCCTTGCAGTCCAGACGGACAAATCACCCTTTTGTGTGTATGAGGACCGCCGGCGCCCGGTTTCTAAGCGCACAAAACGACCCAAGCTATCCCGCTTCTCTCCCTGTCCGCTCCCCCGCCTCTCGGATCATGATCTACGGATCCAGACCCAGTGTTCGGCAAACACCATTCGGCCACGTTCCCCGTGCATGGGGCGCGCCCTCCCTTTCTGAACGCCACCAGAGCGCGGTGAACGCACCGCGCGACAAACGGATTCCCGATGCCCTTCCCCGCCAGCCATCCTGCGTTAGATCGCGCCCTTTCAGACCGTGGCTACATTGAGCCCACGCCAGTTCAGTCCGCTGTGCTGGAGGCCGAGCCTGGTCGCGACCTGCTTGTCTCTGCCCAGACGGGTTCGGGAAAGACCGTCGCCTTTGGACTGGCACTTGCAGACACGCTGCTTGGCGATCTGGAGCGGGTTGAAGACAATGCCGCCCCTCTTGCACTTGTCATCGCACCTACTCGCGAGCTCGCCCTACAGGTTTCAAAGGAACTGGAGTGGCTCTATGCCTCCGCAGGTGCCCGGATAGCCACCTGTGTCGGTGGCATGGATCCCCGCGCCGAGCGTCGTGTCCTTGACCGGGGGGCCGCAATCGTCGTGGGCACACCAGGGCGGCTCAAGGATCACCTTGAACGGGGCGCACTGGATCTTTCTGCGCTGCGCGTACTCGTCCTGGATGAGGCCGATGAAATGCTGGACATGGGGTTTGCCGAAGACCTCACCTTCCTACTCGATGCGGCACCGGCCGAACGACGTACACTCCTGTTTTCGGCCACTCTGGCCAAGGATATTGTCGCTCTGGCGCGGACCTACCAGAACGATGCCATCCGGATTGATACCACTTCCAAAAATGCCCCCCACGGAGATATTGAGTACAAGGCTATCCGTGTTCAACCCAACGAAGTCGAACATGGCGTGGTCAACGTGCTTCGCTACTTCGAAGCGCCTGGTGCACTTGTTTTCGCCAATACCCGCGAACGTGTGAAGCATCTGACCTCCTCACTTCGAGAGCGCGGATTTTCAGTCGTCGGCCTATCTGGCGAGTTGACGCAGAGCCAGCGATCGGAGGCCCTCCAGGCCCTTCGGGATGGCCACGCCCGGGTCTGTGTGGCCACGGACGTGGCCGCACGGGGTCTGGACCTGCCAGACCTCGGCTTGGTCATCCATGCCGAGATCCCGGTCAACAAGGCCGGTCTTCTGCACCGCTCGGGCCGAACCGGACGAGCCGGAAAGAAGGGTGTCTCGGTCATGCTGGTAAGCTATGCCCGGCGTCGCAAACTGGAACTGATGCTCCAGTCAGCCTCCATTGTGGCCGAATGGTCGGGCCCACCATCAGCGGAAATGATCGAAGCCAAGGATCACGAGCGGATGATGTCTGATCCGGTGCTCACGGCACCCGCAGACGAGGAGAACCTGGCCCTAGGGAAACTCCTTTTGGAGCGCTCATCGCCAGAACAGGTCGCCGCTGCTCTCATCCGCCTTTACAGGCAGAAACTGCCAGCCCCAGAAGATGTTCGTGATGATGAACGGATGGCCAGAGCCCAGTCCACCGGTAAAAACGAACGCGGCCAGAGGGATGGTCCACTGACCGACTTTGCTCGCGACGGTGAGATGACCTGGTTCCGTATCAATATCGGTCGCGACAAGAATGCTGACCCGAAGTGGCTGATGCCCACTATCTGCCGTATCGGTGACGTTACAAAGCCGGATATCGGAGCCATCCGCATCTTCGAACGGGAGACCAAGTTCGAGATTACCAAGAGCGCCGAAGCCCGGTTTCTCAAGGGTCTGGCTCGAGGAACTGAGGACGGGGTGACGGTTGAGCCCGCCGTTGCTCCTGGGCCAAAGGAAAAGCCGGTCAGCCGCTGGGACAAGCCGGCCCGTCCGGCCAGATCCGACACCGGTCCAGCCACACGCTCAGCAAGCTCGGACAGGAAGCCCTGGAAGGCCAAGGAGGAGGCCTCCACCTCCAGGCCAACGGCAACCCATCCCCGTTCGCCCCGCGAAGATTCGACTTCAAAGCCTTGGAAAGTGGCGGAAACCTCCAGCGAAAGTGGCCCCAAGAAACCTTGGGTAAAACGAACCGCTTCTGATCCGACACCCGAGGGCAAGAAACCCTGGGTCAAGAAGCCTGCTGACGTCAAAGCCCCCTGGAAGCCGCGACAGTCTGCAGATGCAAGCGCGCCTTCATCGGCACCTGGTGATCAACCCTGGAAGGGCCGGCCAAAGGGCAAGCCTCAGGGTGGAGACCGCCCCTGGGCTGCAAAAGACGCTCGCGGAAAGCCCCCTGCAGCGAAGGCGTTCAAGCCCAAAAAGCCCCGCAGCTGAAACTGGGACCTGCGCTGACGGAATCGATCTGTCAGCGCCTTATACCGCCGATGTAACCGTCTAGGCTGCCTGTCACCGATATTTTATCGGGCAAACCTGTGTGTGACCGAAGTTCGGCTTGAGGGCGTCAGTCAGCGGTTCGGTTCCGCTGAGATTCTCAAAGACCTTTCAGCACTCTGAACTGTCGGAGAAGGCTTTTAGGGACAGCGCTAACGTTTCTTGAATCGTGCCGCGTCCGCAGCAAGTCCGGCCCCCCAGTCATCCCTGGGTTCTGTGTCAGGGATAAAGAGCGGTTCGGGCAGGCGACCGGCGATACCGCGAACCGCAAGCCACAGGGGTTCGCAAAAAACGGCCAGCATGCGCAAAGGCCTATGCCTTGCGTCACAGACATCCCAGCCCGCCGCTTCAAAAGCCTCCGCCTGCTCCAGAAGAGGTAGACGCTCAATGCGGTCCCAGTCAGCAGGACGGGGTACATCCTCGGCCTCCTCGGCGCTGAGGCCGAAGTTGGCCAGAAGACAGGCATCAACCTCAGGGAACTCAGCCCGGCGTGCTGGATCAGCAAAGCCGGGCTTCATGAGTGCCCGGCTTTCGAGTTCAGCTACGCCTGGAAGGTCGATCAAACGACGAAGCGATTGGGTCATGGAGGCGGCTTAGACCTGCCAGGCCCAGTCGTGCAACCCTAGCGAAACTCGACACGTCTGGCACCAGCGGGAATCTTCAGTTCCCCCAGATCCCACTTGGCACTGCGCCCATCGATACGGGTACGTGTTGGCAAGGGCTGTCCCTGGGGCCAGCGAAGGACATATCCGCCAGGAGCTTCCACCCCTCTTGTCAGTGTAAGGCTGGTGTTTCCCTCGCGACGCTGGATCAGATAGGAGAAAGGCCCATAGGATGTTCGCACGTCACGAATGCCAACGCCGGTCTCGGTATCCAGCCAGTCGAGCGGTATCCCATCGGCGATCACAATTGCCTGGTCTGTATCGCGTTCATAAACGAACAGATCCAAAGCCGAGCGGATATAGTCCGAGCTGACCCAGGCATGGGGCAGATCTCCAATGAAACGGGGCTCGCGCAGGTCCCGTCCTACAACCTCTGCCCAGCCATTCCAGTTTGCTGGACGTCGGTCTGCAAGGAAAAAGTCCAGCGCCTGGATGGCCCGGTCCCTCTGACCCAGTCGCGTCAGCGCTCCCACATTGCGCAGCTCGTGAGGGGTATAGTCCCTCCAGCCCGTGGAGTTGGTCTGACGCAAAGTGAAGTCTTCCCAATATTTCTCGAACGTACGCTTGAGTAATCCTTGTGGAAGGTTGATCTGTTCGCCCCCCGGAGACAGGGCAATGGTTGTGGAGGTAGGATCAAAATCTCCCCTGTCTGCAGCCCCCGCAATCCAGTCGATACGATGGCGGACGGCCGTCCCACTGATGGAGGCCCGCACCTCACGGGAGAATTGATCCCTGCTGGCGGAAAATCGCGCGACTGCAGACCGATCGCCTAGGGTTTCTGCAATGAAAACAGCGTCTTTGTATCCAAGAAGTCCCCAGAAATTGTCCCAATAGGCCCAGGCAGGTTTATCGGAATAGCGCCCGTGACTGAGCGAAGCGGGCAGAAGACCAAACAGATGGCGGTTTTCCCGTGTCCTGTTGACCGAAGTCCGAGTTGAGGCCCGGAGTTCATCCATATGGTTGATCGCGCCCTGGACCTGTGGCCAGACGCTTAACAGCAGGTCTTGGTCGCCGGTGTAGCGATAGGTTTCTGCGGCCAGAAACACGAACGCGCCGTAACTGTCGTTTTTGGGAACAGGATCGACGCCTCGCGCATCCACACAACAAGGAACCTTGCCGTTGTCGAAGACCTGGGCTGCATACCAAGCCAGATAGGCTGCTGACAGATCAGCATGGCCCAAACGATTGAGCCCCTCGGCCATCATGGCTCCATCGCGGATCCAAGACCGATTATAGCTATGCGTGCCGGGCTGCAGGCTTGGCCCCTGGCGCGACATAAGCATATGGGCCAGAGAACTCTTCATTGTATCTTCGATACGCTGGGCCTGGGACGGCACGATCAGGTCAAACCGATCGAGCTTCTCGCGCCACCCTGAAGCAATGCGAGTGCTCAGAGCCTCCAGAGCCTCTGCAACAGGCAGACCGGTGGTCACGTAAGAGCCCTGACCCGAGAGCGCTGACGTCCAGCCCAAGGTCCGGGTCTCACCCGGCTGCAGCGTCATCTCGAAAATCCAAGTTCCGGCCATCAGTCCTGAAGGATCAGAACCGGAAACAGTATCTCCTGCCCCCTGGCGCCGATCCGCACGGGCAAGCAGGTTTTGCGGATCCGCACCCGCCTCAAAACTGGAGACCAGAAAGGTAGTGGCATCATTGAGGCTCTGAACCTTCACCGTTTCGTTTAGGGTCATGGCCTGTCTGTCCATCCGTATCTGGCGGATCGGACTGGCTCCACCGGGAGCCGCCAGAGACTGAACCGGACTGTTCACCTGCATCGGTCGCGCAGCCAGGGCCAGGGTCAGCGTCTGGGTACGACGTGAGGTGTTGGTGAGGTCGTATCGCCCAAAAAGCGATGCACTCTCAGGATCCCCTTCAGCCATTGCCGTCACCTTGAGGGACCAACCCTCATGAACCCAGCTCACCGTCGGGATCGGCAGATCGTCATCGACAAGGGCCTGGCTGATAGAGACATCAGCCCACGTCACCAATCGGCCGTTATCCAGAACAAAGGGCTCGATAGAGGGCCCTCCCTGACGAAGCTCAATCGCACCATCCTCAGAGATGAAACCGCTCTCCCCCCCTCCATCCACGCCGACGAGCGTCCAATAGGGCTGCTCGCCACGAAAACCCCGCGGATAGAGGCCGCGACGAGATTGAAGGGCAATGGCCGACAGAAACCCGGTTTCAGTTTCTCCGAAGGACAAAGGCATGAGGGTAAGTTCGGCAAGGCCGAACTGTGTCTGGGCCATTGCTCTTGCCTGGCCAGATCCGATCTGTCCGCTACCCGTTACCCTTCGGGTGGAAGGCGCTCTCAACTCCAGACGCAGGTACCGGGCCGATGCCTCGGGCGTTCGCAGCCAATCCACGCCGCCGTTACCTTCAGACACCTCAACCAACGGGTGCCAGTCCAGACCGTTGTGTGAAGTCATGAACCGGTAAGCCTGGGCCGACTGACCTTGCGCCCAACTCAAGGTGAGACCACCAAACTCACGCTCATACCCAAGATCAAGCGTAAGGCTCTGATCTCCAACGGCTGAGGTCCGCCAGACCGTGGCAGGATCTCCATCGACGGCGAGACCTGCGGCGTTATTCTCGGTTTCGATGGATGCTATCACAATGGGTCTTGGAGGGATGGCCGGCTCCGGCGCAAGCTCCAGCAGAACAAGATCGTCGACTTCGATCCAGCCCTGGCCACCCTGGCCAGCACTAACCACAAACTCAATACGTTGGCTCTCCCTGAAGGTCCTGTCCGGATTGGGGCCCATAGCCCAGACAATCTGACGCTTCTTGATGATGAATTCGGTCCATCCATCGGGAAATTCATAGTTGGTGACCTGACGTCGATACGCGTTTTCAGCCGTTGCATCGGTCAGTTTGATCTCAAAGGTATTCGGCAGGCCGCTCCCTCTGACGCGAAAACGGATTTCATAGTTCTCGGGCGTCGTGATCGGCAGGGACCGGGTCGCAAACGCATGGCCCGAGCGCCCGTTAAAGTCATAACTCAACCGAAGAGCCTGGGAACCATCAGGCCCCTCGGCCAGAGACACCAAAGAGGTGACGTCAGTGGAAGCCTCGGCATGCCATGGGGTCAGATCCTCGAAGTTATCCAGTATGACCGGGGAAACGGCCGGGACCAGATTTTCAGCGACAATCGGGACAGGCTCATTCGATAAGTGCTGCGCCTGAGACTGAGACTGAGCCTGAGCCTGAGCCTGGCCAGCTTCCGACATCAGCCAGACACTGGCAAGGATCGTCAGAAGAAGACGTCTCACGCAAAACTCCGCATACTGAATTGTTCGTTTTCAGTACTGGACTGGGCGATGTCCCTCAACCCTTCACGCTAGCCGACAGCATGGCGCGCGTTTAGAAACGCTGAAGGGCCAGGATGAGGACAATATCTGGCACAGCCGTAATCACAGCACCGACCATCATAATCTCAAAGTCCTGCACAGACACGTTAAAGAGCGCCACCAGCGCTGCCGGAACAGTATAGCTGGCCTGCGCCGATGCCAGGCCGGCCGCTTCCAAAACAGAGAGCCCTACCCAGCGCCGAAACCGCGCCGGGTGCAGTAATACCGGTGCTCATCCTTGAGGGATTTAGGTTTTCCCGAGCGTCATTCTCTCTGTCAGAGCGTGCTCCTGACGGGTCGGGGCAGTAGATCGCAGGCCGACTGGGTCGAGCCTCTGATGATGAGTGTGGGTCGGATGGTCTCATGCAGACCATCGCCAAGCACAGCACCTGTTGCCGGACCGGCACCCTTTGAGTGGATCATGTCGTTGAGGCGATCAAGCGCACGACGGCCAATGCCGACAATATCGACCCTGAGGGTCGTCAGGGTCGGTCTGACAAGGCAGGCGGTTGGCACATCGTCGAAGCCGACCAAGGCCACATCCTCGGGGCATTTCAGTCCGTGCTCCTGCAGAGCGAGCAAGGCTCCAATCGCCATCGCATCGTTGGCAACAAAAACAGCGTCAGGCAGGCTACCGCTCGAGATGAGCTTCGTCATGGCCTGGTGGCCTGATACTTGGGTGAAATCGCCGTCGACTGTCAGCGGCTCCATGCCGGCTGTGACTATAGCCTCTGCATATCCAGCAAGCCGGGCCTCGGCCTCAAGGTTCCCAGCAGGGCCTGAAATGTGGACAATCCTACGTCGACCGATCTCGCAGAGATGCTGAACGGCTGCGATCGCGCCCCCGCGATTATCGACCGCGATCGAGGCCAGATCACCGACAGCACCACCATTCATGAGGATGACCGGTAACTGAGTGGCTATCGCCGAAAGACCAAAGTCATCCAGATACGGCGAAAGCACGATCAAACCATCCACACGACCCCGCATCGATCGTATGGCTGATGAAGCCTCGTTTGCATCCCCATGTGAACTGGAGACAATCAGGTGAAGGCCATGGGCGCGCGCCGCAAGGTCCATCCCCCGGATCAGTTCTGAGAAGAACTCACCAAACAGATCCGGCAGAATGACACCGACAGTATCGGTCCGGCTGGTGGAAAGACTGCGTGCGCCGCTGTGAGGCACGTAGCGCAGTGTGGCGATCGACTGGAGAATGCGCAGTCTCGTGGCTTCGGTTACAGGACCAGACCCGTTTAGAACGCGTGAAACCGATGCCACCGAAACCGAGGCGTGCGCAGCAACATCGCGAATCGTTGCCGCCTTCATGGCTGCCTTTCCGTCCTCAGATATCGACCGCTGCACCCGTCCAACCCAATCCTGCCCCTGAGGCGGCTTCATCCTCCTTTACAGAGGTCCGCCAGATCCGAATGTAATCGGTTACCTGTAAGGGGTTACGTGGCACGGCATCTGGGTTTCCTGCAAGGGTGCTTGTGCCAATCAAGCTTGTGCGAGCCCTGCCACGCGTACACCCTAGGGTCGTCGGGCGGCCAAATCGTCAGCCCGGACCTCATCATGAATGGATTCAATCAAGTCGAGGCGATTGCGGAACGGGACCGGCTTGGCCACGGCACCCGCGTTGCTAAACTCGAGCAGATGATCCGGCATTCGCCGGTAATCAGGCCAAAAGGGTCTGTCACCACCGTTTGGGTCCCCCGATAGGGCAAACCCCGACCAGTAACCCGCCATCAGGCTGGCAGCCCTCTGATCCATATCCTCAGTTGGCCAAGATGAGTGCTGAAGATTATCGAACACATACGGTCGCTCTGATGCATGGGTAGCCCCCTCATGCGGCTCAGGCATGGCGGCGGAAACCACATCGAAACGATAGAGCCATGTCGGATGACCCGCTGCGGCATGAAGTCGGGCCAGATGTCTAGCCGGTTCATTAAAGACCATGTCGCTGATCAGATGGCCATCAATCCCGGCCTGCCCCCCATAGGCATCAACAAGTGCTGATTGCTGTTCCGACGAAAATCCGTCGTCAAGCTCACCATAGGCTGTCGGATCCGAAGGCTTCATCCACCAGAACTCGGCACTATTGGTACCGATGATCAGAGGCACAGGAGCCTGCAGGCCCTGTACGAAAGCCGCTTCCACATCGCTTGGCACAACATGTCTGTCCGTCATGAGCAAATCTGCGCCAAAGAAATCCGGAGCCGGACGGAGCAGGCGCTCAGCAGACACCGCGCGCAGGGCTGCAGACGATGGCTCAATCCCCTGACTGGCAGCCCAGGCAGCTCCCCTGGCCTGGGTAGAGGCCCGCCCCGGCAAGGTCATCGCTAGGTCTGCAGAGGTCTGACGACCTAGCCCAGATTGGATGACTGCATGGGCAAACAGACCGCGCGCCTGCGGTGCCACCATCAATTGAGCGACAGCCAGCCCTCCTGCTGATTCCCCAAAGATCGTGATCCTTTGCGCATCGCCTCCGAAAGCTTCCACATGGCGGTGAAGCCATCGCAAAGCCTCGATCATGTCCATGACGCCATAGTTGCCTGCGGGTTCGTCTTCGTCCCGCTCGGCCGCAAGTGCCGGATGATCAAAAAAGCCCAGTCGCCCGAGCCGGTAGTTCAGGTTGACAATGACGGTTCCACGCCGGGCAAGGGACGCACCATCATAGAGCCCCGCTGTGCCAGACCCATTATTGTAACCCCCGCCATGGATCCAGACCATGACGGGCAGCGGTTCCGTTCTCGATTGAGGTGTCCAGATATTCAGTGTGAGGCAGTCCTCGCTCATAGGCAGCGGTCCGACCCCGGGGTCGCCGTTGGCGGGTCCCTGGATGCAGATCGGACCAACATGACCGGCATCGCGCGGGCCAATCCAGCCTTCGGCAGGCTGGGGCGGCCGCCACCTTAGGGCTCCTAGGGGCGGCTTTGCATAGGCAATACCCTTGAAACTCTCGATACCTTCCGACGAACGACCGACCAGAAGCCCGGTACCAATCTGCGCGACCGGTGGATCGACGGCACCAGAGGACGGATCAGGAAACTGTGACATGCAACAGGCTGCGATAATGATGGATAGGATCGACATGGTTACAATCTAGACCAGATCCATCGCCACGCGCACCAGATCCCTTTTGGATCTGCAAACCTGCCAAGCCGCCTGACCTTTGGCGCAACGGTTGGCTAGGACCCTGACCCCGCAGATCCGCAATAGTTCCGCGCTGCCAGTCCCTAACAGAATATTCGGCAGAGCTCTGAACCCTTTGGGTCTGTGTGCGTTCCAACCTCCAACACTGGGGGGATAGATTGAAACAGCTGGTCCTTTCGGGCGACCATGGCATTGACCCGGCGGCCATCCTTGATGCGTCGCCAAACTCCTATGTTCTTCTCACACTCGACCTCAAAATCGTCGGTGTTAACCAGGCCTTCCTTCAGGTCACCTCCAGCCAGCGCCAAGCCATCATCGGCCAGCCGATTTTCAGTCTCTTCAAGGGAGACATGGGTGAGGCGGCTCTCGAAAGCGTGCGACAGGTGCGCGCATCGATGGAACGGGCAGCCACAACCCGAAAGCCTGATCACCTGGCCCTTGTGGCCTTCGCCTTGTACCGCCATCAACCGGACGGAACCCTAGCGTTCGAAGACCGCCTCTGGAGCGCCACCCACACCCCCATCCTCAAACGCGACGGAACGGTTGGCTTCATACTTCAACACATAACTGATGTGACAGAACTGGAGCAGCTTCGACGGTCCCAATCCAGCAGCACCAGCAGGCAGACAGCGTTAGATGTCATGACCGGAGGCGAAGTCCTGAAGCGGGCAAAGCCGGTCCAACTGACCCAGATGAAGCTTGAAGCCGAACGGAACCGGCTGATCGAGATGTTTATGCAGGCTCCCGGATTCGTGGCCGTCCTGACAGGCCCCCACCATGTCTTCCAACTGCTCAATCCGGCCTATTCCCAGCTGATTGGGCACAGGGACATCATCGGAAAACAGTTGGTGGATGCGCTACCGGAGTTGGCCGGACAGGGCTTTGTCGACCTGCTCGACCAAGTCTACCGCAGCGGCGAGCCCCTTACAGGGCGCAAGAGTCGCTTGCAGCTACAGCGCCAGCCTGGCGCGCGACTCGAAGAGGTCTATCTGAACTTCGTCTATCAGCCGATCCGCGACGAAGATGGTGAGATCCTGGGCATTTTTGTAAATGGCCATGACGTGACCAATGATGTGGTAGCCGCCGATCGACAGAAACTGATGATCGACGAGCTCAATCATCGGGTAAAAAATACGCTTGCTACAATCCAATCAATCGCGATGCAGACAGCGCGCTCCCAAGTCGATATCTTGAGCTTCACTAGGAGCTTCCAGTCTAGGCTCATCGCACTCTCCCACACCCACGACCTTCTGACCCGCAGTCATTGGGAGGGGGCCGAGATCCTTGATGTGCTGCTGCACGAAACCCAGGCGCATGGCCATAAAAGGATAAAGCTTGAAGGCCCGGCAGTTTCTCTGTCCGCGTCTGTGGCCCTTTCACTGGGCATGATTGTTCACGAACTGGCTACGAACGCAGCCAAATATGGTGCCCTCTCCTCGCAATCGGGGCAGGTCACCATCAACTGGAGCCTCGAGCGCCAGATGGAACACACACTGGTGCTGAATTGGCGAGAGACTGGAGGGCCGCGCGTACAACCGCCGACCCGCCGTGGCTTCGGAGCCCGGCTGATAGAACGCAATATCCGTCACGACCTGAGAGGGACACTGGTCCTCGAATACGCAAACGCAGGGCTGAACGCGCAGATGAGCTTCCCCCTGGATAGCCGTGGACTGAACTAGAAAGCGACCATGACCGAAACACTGAAGGGCCTGCGTATCCTGGTTGTCGAGGATGAATCTCTCGTAGCCATGCTGCTGGAAACGATCCTTGAGGATATGGGGTGTGAAACTGTCGGCCCGATTTCCAACGTAGCCGAAGCGGTAAGGCTGATCGAGGCGGGAGAACCCCTGAATGGCGCATTGCTGGATGTGAATATCGCCGGCATCGAGGTCTTTCCCGCAGCCATGGCCCTGGAGGTCCGAGGCGTACCTTTCGTGTTCTCAACTGGTTACGGCGAAGGCGGACTGCCGCAACGTTGGAAGGGTCGCATCACACTGCAGAAGCCCTTTACGGAAGACGCTGTCGAGGCCGCACTGATACGTGCACTCAAAGGCTGACAGGCTCCAAACACGGGCAGACCACAGGCCAAACCACAGGACCCTGCCAGGGGGCATTTTCGGCCGTGAAGCCAAACCCAACACCCGGACGGAGGTCCTGACCAGGCGACGGGCGAAATCGGCTCACGCCTGCATCTGAGAGCCGCAGGGCTCAGCCCAATAGAACGACCTGTGAGGTTTTGAGGCGTTCCTGAGCCTTTCAAGTTGCGAGCCGCCTCGACCTAAGACCTAGGTCTGGGCCTTTTGCGCTTCAGATCACTCAGCACCGACCGGGCTGCATTATACCCTGGTGCACCTGTGACCCCTCCCCCAGGATGAGCTCCGGATCCGCATAGATAAAGACCAGGTACCGGCATTCTGTAATCCGCATGTCCGAGCACAGGTCGGGCACTGAACAGCTGGTCAAGCGAAAGCCGACCATGGAAGATATCCCCGCCGACCAGACCGAAGCGGCGCTCAAGGTCACGCGGTCCCAGGGCAAGCCGGCCCAGAACAGAGGCCTTGAAGCCGGGGGCATAGCGATCGACCGTGTCAATCATAAGATCCGCCACCGTGTCACGATGCTCGTCTTCCAGATCGGGACGGACATGCTGGCAGAACAGGCTCGCGACATGCTGCCCCGCTGGTGCCAGACTATCATCAAGCGTCGAGGGGATGAGCATTTCTACTATGGGCTCCCTGGACCACCCGAACAGGCGCGCCTGTGCGTGAGCCCGGTCCATATAGGCGAGGTCAGGGGCAATGATGATCCCTGATGTGTGGTGATCGCCGGGTTGGGGCAAGGCTGTAAAGCGTGGAAGTTCGCTCAGCGCCAGGTTCATTCTGAACGTGCCCGAGCCCGAGGCATAGCGCCCGATGCGTTCAAGAAAGTCTGAAGGGATCACGCTAGGTTCGACGATCTCATCGAACAGCCGGCGCGGATGCAGGTTCGAAACGACGACCCGACTGCGCACCACATCACCTGCAGTGGTCACGGCCCCTACCGCCACCCCTTTTTCGGTCAGCAAGGTCTTTACACCTGTGGCCAGACGAATCTCGACACCCTCTTCAGCACAGGCCCGGGCCATGGCCTGGGTGATGGCTCCCATGCCGCCTACTGCATGACCCCAGACCCCACGACGACCGTTCACCTCTCCAAAGACATGGTGCAACAACACATAGGCAGAGCCTGGCGTATAAGGGCTGGCATAGTTCCCGACGACACTGTCAAAGCCGAACAGCGCCTTGATGGGGTCACTCTCGAACCAGCCATCAAGCCAGTCGCCTGCTGATTTCGTAAACAGGTCGAGCACGTCCCGCCTGCCTGTCAGATCGAGCTGCCCAATACGCCTTGCTACCGAGGCCGAACCCAGTATTTCAGGAATGGCCTGTGTCCAGCCCCCCGCCGGAAGGTTTGGGGGTGTCTCCAGAACCAGAGATCGAAGAACATTGGCCACGGCCTCTAGGCGCCGTTCATATTCGCCAAGACGTTCTGCATCGCGCGCAGAAAACTTGGCAACCTCGTTTTCGGTTCGTCCCGACCCTGCGGCCAGATAGCGACCGTCAGGAAGGGGCAGAAAGTTGGACATGCGGCGCTCGACGATCTGCAGACCATGTCGTGCCAGCTCGAGATCAGCGATAACCCTGGGGTTAAGCAGGCTAACGGTGTAGCTCGCCGTGGAGTTCCTGAAGCCAGGATGGAACTCTTCGGTCACACAGGCTCCGCCCACGACGTCGCGCTGTTCCAGGACGGTGACTTTCAGACCAGCCCTTGCCAGGTAAAAGGCGCACACCAGCCCGTTGTGTCCTGCCCCCAGGACCACGACATCCGCATGGCTGTTAGACATCGTCCCTCATCTCAACACGCCCGCCCCCCAAGGTATCGTCGAAACAGCAAGGGCGCGCCAAGCCAGTAGCAGAGTTCGGCTGGACGATTGATGTTCCATACAGCCAGGTCCGCAGCCATGCCCGAAGCGAGGGTTCCGGTCGTCTGCGACAGACCCAGAGCAAGGGCCGCATTGCGTGTTGCACCTGCAAGGGCCTCCTGCGGCGTCAAGCGGAACTGGATACAGGCCAGATTCAAGGCCGCCGTCATGGACACAAGCGGAGAGGTTCCCGGGTTGCAGTCTGTGGCTACAGCCATGACCACACCCTCAGATCGCATAAGCTCTATAGGGGGCGGAGTTGTCTCGCGCAGCATCAGATAGGCTCCCGGCAAGAGCACGGCAACAACACCGGCCCTGGCCATGGCCTTCACACCAAAAGGCGTCGCATATTCGAGATGATCCGCCGAGAGAGCGCCGTACTGCGCCGCCAGATTGGCACCACCTGAATCCGACAACTGGTCTGCATGCAGCTTCACGGGCAGTCCCAGAGATCTGGCACGTTTGAAAAGTCGTTCCACTTCATCGGCATTGAACGCAATGGGCTCACAATAGGCATCCACGGCATCCACCAGACGTTCAGCGTGAGCTGCAGGAAGAATATGATCGATGGCCAGGTCGACATAGGCCGCACGGCCCTGCTGTGTGAGCTCGTGTCCAGATTCAGTCGCGGAGCCGCCTGAATGAGCTTCAGGGGCCCTGAACTCAGGGGGGACAGCATGGAGCCCCAGATAGGTCGTACAGACCCGAATATCAGCCTCGCGCCCAAGCCGCCGCGCGACACGGAGCATCTTGAGCTCACTGGAGAGATCCAACCCATAGCCCGACTTGATCTCAACGGTCGTGACGCCTGTAGCCTTCAGTCCCTCTAGTCGGACTAGTGCCGACGCGTAGAGTTCATCTTCAGAAGCCAGTCGTGTAGCCGCAACCGAAGACACAATCCCTCCGCCAGCGCGTGAAATCTGCTCATAAGATGCGCCGTTTAGCCTTTGCTCGAACTCGACCGACCGATTGGACCCGAAGACGAGATGGGTATGACAGTCAATGAGACCGGGTGTTACCCAACGCCCTCCCAGATCGTCGATTTCACGAACGTCCCCAGTGGGCAGACTCTTGCGCGGGCCGACCCAGCGTATCAGCCCACCTTCAATCAAGATGGCTCCGTCCTCAATAGCTCCGTAATCGGGATCAAGGCCGCTGGTTTCAGGGACCATCGAGGCCAGGTGGCAGTTCACCAGCAAGCGGTCAAACATCAGCGCCCCTCCCCCCTGGACGGCGAAAAGCGTGCGACAAGATCATAGCGGTCGCCAGGAAATAATTGCCAGACTTGCGTGACCGGCCGACCGTCCCGCCAGGTCCGGCGTTCAACCGACAAACAGGGTGTTCCTGATTTTAGGAGCAGATGCCTGGCTGCACGCGCGTCACAGGCCACGGCGCTGATACGGTGCTCGGCCTCGGTCCAGGGTGAGACGCCCAAAAGCCAGCTGCCCGGCGGCTGGTCGTCGAAGTCCTCACCTTCTGCTTCAGGAGCCATGGCAAGCGAAATGATCCTTCGCTCTAGCGCCAGAGGGGTCCCATCAGCACTATGCAGACAACGCAGGGCGACCAATGGGCAGCCGGAGGCAAACTCCAACTCA
>JBFZCB010000319.1:0-4008 GCA_041308165.1 Caulobacterales bacterium | reverse complement strand
ATCCCGGGCCGCCTTCATGCCGGCGACCGTGGGAAAGCGGACCAGCAGGATGAGGACGGCCCAGCCGATGACAAAGGCCCCAAGCGCCAGATAGGGCATCTGCACGGATTGGGCTTCCAGGCTGTAGAAGGCATCAAGCTGGGCCTGGGACATGGCGGCCAGCTCGGCGGCGGTGGGTTCATTGCCTGAAAGAATAAACTCGCGGCCGATCAGAACACCGCTGATGGCCCCCAGGGGGTTGACGGCCTGGGCCAGGTTCAGGCGTCTTGCAGAGGTTTCCGGAGATCCCATGGCTGCAATCAGGGGATTGGCCGAGGTTTCCAGGAAGGCAAGACCCCCCGCGATGACAAAGAGGGCGAAAAGGAAGGCCTCGTACTGGCGGATATCGGCTGCGGGAAAAAACATCAGCGCACCGATCCCGTAGATCAGCAGGCCGAACACGACCGCCGCCTTGTAGCCGAAGGCCTTCATGAAAAGAGCCGCTGGAATCGCCAGCACAAAATAGCCGAAATAGAAGGCGGACTGGACCAGGCCCGACTGCAGGTCGTTGAGGGTGAAGGCCTTTCTGAACTGGGCGATGAGGACATCGTTCAGGCTGTTGGCCACGCCCCAGAGGAAAAACAGGCTGACAATCAGGATGATAGGCAAAAGTGCCTTGTCCCGAACGTTGATAGAGGCGGTCGCCATATCTGTACCTGATGTTTTCGCACCGTCGTGGTTGACAGCACACCCTGACACGCATGAAAGCAAATATGAACCGGCTGGTCAAATATGCATCGCCGGATTCTGGAGGATCGATGCCATGATTGCCGCGGATGTGATGGACTATCGGGAACTGGCCCGCAGGCGGCTGCCACGCTTCCTGTTCGACTACATCGACGGTGGCGCTTTTTCCGAGACGACCCTGCGCAGAAACCGGTCCGATCTGGACGCGGTCAGCGTGCGTCAGAGTGTGTTGAGCGGTGTCGACCACGTGGAGCTGGCAACGTCCCTGCTGGGTCGCTCATCGTCCCTACCCCTGGCCCTGGCACCGGTTGGGATGGCCGGTATGAACGCCCGCAGGGGTGAGGTTCAGGCTGCGCGGGCCGCTCATGGCGCGGGCGTTCCCTTCTGCCTGTCCACGGTCTCGACCTGCACGATCGAGGAGGTCAGTCAGCAATCGGGGGAGCCGGTCTGGTTTCAGCTCTACATGATCAAGGATCGCGGCTTCATGCGCGAGATGCTGGCCCGGGCGACCGCTGCGGGGACTTCAGTCCTTGTCTTTACGGTCGACATGCCGGTCCCGAGCATCCGCTATAGAGACCGGCGTTCAGGCCTGTCCGCAACCGCGGGACTGTCCAGGGCGGTCAACCAGGCTATCCAGGTCTCGACCAGGCCTGACTGGCTATTGGATGTCGGCCTGCTGGGTCGGCCCCACACATTGGGCCATATTGCCTCTGTGCTGGACCAGAAGGCCGGGATCGACGCCTTCTGGGCCTGGATGGCCGGGAACTTCGACCCGTCTGTGACCTGGAAGGATCTTGAAACGCTTCGTGCCGAGTGGCCGGGCAAACTCGTGATCAAGGGAATTCTGGACCAGCAGGAGGCTCTGGCTGCCCTGGACATGGGCGCAGACGGGATCGTCGTTTCCAACCACGGCGGGCGCCAGCTGGACGGAGCGATTTCAACGATCAGCGCCCTGCCCTCCATTTCCGAGGCTATTGCCGGGCGCCTCACCGTCATGATGGACGGCGGCATCCGATCCGGCCTGGATATCGTTCGGTCCCTGGCCCTGGGGGCTGACGCTGTCATGATCGGTCGTGCATGGGCCTATGGCCTGGGAGCCCGTGGCCAGGCGGGGGTGAGGTCTGTGCTCGATATCCTGGCCGACGAGATGCGCGTCTCCATGGCCCTTATGGGATGTTCGAAACTGTCAGACCTCAAAGGCAAGGCCATCAGCGATTGAACCTGGTTGACAACCGGTGCCGGATGAAGTGCATATATGAGACGGCGTTTCGCCAGCGCTACGCCCGGCTTGGTGCCGGAGTACATCATAGGGCGATGGGGAGGACACGATGGGACATGAGAAGAGGACGCGCATCCTGGGCTTGGGGGTCGGTATCGGTGCCCTGCTGGCCTGTATTGGTGGAGCCGCATCGGCCCAGGCCCAAACGTCCCCGACATCTGCGGGCCCCGATGCAACGGAGATTGACGAGGTCGTCGTCACCGGTATCCGCGCCAGTATCGAACAGGCGCAAACCATTCGCCGCAATGCCAATGTTGTTGTCGATTCCATCACGGCCGAGGACATTGGCAAGTTTTCGAACGAGAATGTTGCTGAGGCCCTTCAGCGGGTTCCCGGTGTTCAGATTGACCGTGAAGGGGGAGAGGGCCGGTTTGTTTCCATTCGCGGCCTGGGCCCCCAGTTCAACCGCACGACGGTCCATGGCAGAACGGCAGTGTCGATCGGGGAGGGCGGGACAACCCAGAACCGCGCATTCAACTTCGACAGTCTTGCGACCGAGTTCATCGCCCGGATTGACGTGTTCAAGACACCGACAGCTGCCATGGATGAGGGCGGTCTGGGCGGGATTGTCGATATTCAGACCGCCCGCCCTCTCGATCTGAGGCGTGGCCGGGGTGCCGACCAGATCCTGACGGCCAGTCTTGAATCAACCTATGGCGACGTCATCGATCAGTGGAATCCTCGTGGCTCTATCCTTTACAGCCGCAAGATCACGCCGGATCTGGGTGTTCTGGTCGGTGCGGTCTATCAGGAGCGTGGGCTGAGAACAGACAGGATGGACCTGCCTGCCTACAACACTGTGACCGTCAATGGGCTGGCGGGCACGCTTCGCCCCGGCAATATCCGGCAGGCCATCAATACCGAACTGCGCGAACGGCTTGGGGTCAATCTTGCCGTCCAGTGGCGGCCGGCCGACTGGGAGGTGAACTTTGACTGGCTGCATACCAACTTTGCCCAGGCCTTTGAGACCGATCAGCTCCAGCATCAGATTCCCCCCTCCCAGGTCGGCTTCACAAACCAGGTTGTCCGCGACGGCGTCGTTGTTGGATTCAATCTGAGGAACGCCTCCATTGGCCTGTTCAACCAGCTCAATGACGGGCAGACGGACAGCGACATATTTGGACTGAATGTTAAGCGGTCACTGGGGGCCTGGGCGATATCTGCCGATATCTCACATGCAGGCGTTGAGTATAATAATGAGCTCAGGTCCTATCTTGGAAACATAAGGAGGGATCTCACCGTCGACACGTCGGGGGAGATTCCGTCCATGATTACGAACCTGCCGCTCAATCCGGTCAACGCATCCGAGTATTTCGAAAATCGTGCCCAGATAAACCTCACCCGGACCACAGAGAGCGAACTCGCCGGCCAGCTCGACTTCAAATACAGTCTATCGGAAGGCCCGATCAGTTCGATTGAGTTCGGTGCAAAGCGCCGTGAGCGCGAGACCGATGTCGTGTTCAATGTATACCAGTACACCCGGGCTCAGATGGCACCGGCGGCCCTTGCGACCGGCGTGAGCCTGGCGCCCATAATGCGCGACTTTCCCTACAGCAACTTTCTCTCGGGCTATCCGGTCGCCAATCGCACATGGACGCGCCTGGATGTGGCCTCTCAGTTCGCGGCCTTCCAACCGATGTTTGCCATACTGGCACCGGGGGGCTTTACGGTCGATGTGCCCGATACCTCGCGCTCGTTTGGTGTCCTTGAAGATGTGACGTCGGCCTATTTCATGGCCAACATAAACAGCAGCTTCATGGGCGTACCGATGCGCGGAAACTTCGGCATCCGGGGAGCCTGGACGGACTCTACCGCTGAAGGATTTGTATTTGACCCCCTCCTTGGCCGTTATGTGCCATCCAGCAGTGCGCGCGCCTACAATGACATCCTGCCCAGCGGAAACCTGGCCTTCGACATCGGCAGCGACTGGGTTCTGCGGATGGCTGTGGCCAAGGTCGTTACACGGCCGGATCTGACGGATCTGTCGCCTACCATTGTTGTCC
>JBFZCB010000318.1:0-10222 GCA_041308165.1 Caulobacterales bacterium | reverse complement strand
GGTCATGGAGAGACAGGCCATGACAACTGCAGGATACAGGATGACGCGCAGAGGCTTGATGGTGCCCGTGGCTGGGGCTCTGATGGGATCCCTGCTTGCTGCCTGCACGCCACTTTCGCTTCTTAATCGGCTTGGGCCGAGGGATCGCGGGGCGGTGCGACTCGAGCGCGATATCGCCTATGGTGAGGATGCCCGCCAGAGGCTGGACGTCTATGGTCCAGCGGATGCGGCACCGTCCAGCCTGCCCGTTGTTGTCTTTTTCTATGGCGGAGGATGGGATTCCGGGATCAAGGCCGATTACGGCTGGGCGGCCCAGGCCCTGGCGTCACGGGGCTTCTTGGTTGTCCTGCCTGACTACAGGCTTGTTCCGCAGGTTATTTTTCCAGCTTTTGTCGAAGATGCCGCGCGGGCCACAGCCAAGGCTTTCGATATCGTCTCCCATTTCGGTGGAGATCCGCAGAGGCTGGCTGTAGCCGGGCATTCGGCCGGCGCTCATCTGGCCATGATGATTGCCCTGGATCGCCGGTATATGTCAGCAGTGGACAGGCCGGGCGTGATCCGCGCCGCTGCAGGCCTGGCAGGCCCCTATGAGTTTCTGCCCTTCAATGTCACGGCCTCCATCAATGCGTTTAGCCGGGCACCGGATCCGACCTTGACCCAGCCCGTTACCTTTGTGCGCCGGGATGCGCCGCCACTCTGGCTGGGCCATGGCACAGACGATATTGTCGTCCACGATGAGGATTCCATCCTGCTCGACAGGCTGACCCGTGAGGCTGGTGGTCATTCCGAGCTGAAACTCTACCCAGGCCTCGATCACGCCGATCTGATTGCCACCTTCTCTCCTCTGTTCCGCAGAAAAGCCCCTGTGCTGGACGACCTCAGCGGCTTCCTTCACCGGCAGGTCGGCCAAGCTCCGGTCTAGGAGTCTGCCGGCTTCCAGGTCCTGCAACCGGCTGCACGGCCGGACCGGATGTCACCGTCTCGCCAAGGCCATGATCTTCCGCTAGAGAAGGCCATGAAAGAACAGATGAATGCATCGGCGGCACTGGACCGCCTTGAAATCCTTTACTCACAATCCGTGTCCAACCTGCGCAGGGCCGTAAGGACCTTTATCGACACCGGCGAAAGGGTCGATGACCAAGCGCGTGCTGCTGGGATCTTCGCCTATCCCCAGCTGACCGTAAGCTGGTTTGGTGACCGACCCGCAGATCTGGAGACGCGGGCCTATGCAAGGCTGTCACGTCAGGGAATCTATTCCACGACGGTCACCCGCCCAGACCTGTTCAGGTCCTATCTGATCGAGCAGCTCACGCTTCTGGAGCAGGATTACGGGGCGACCTTTGAGGTCAACCCATCGGAACAGGAGATACCCTTCCCCTACGTTCTGGACGGTTCGGATGTCACGCTTGACAGGTCCATGACCGCCGCCATTGCCCGCTGGTTCCCGACAACGGATCTTGCCCACATAGGTGACGAGATTTCGGATGGGCTGTTTGATCCCTCCCAGAACTTTCCCCTGTCTCAGTTCGACGGGCTCCGGACCGATTTTTCCCTGGCCCGCCTGCGCCACTATACCGGAACCCCGGTTGAGGATGTGCAGTCCTATGTGCTGTTCACCAACTACAACCGCTATGTGGATGAGTTCGTGAAATGGGCCTGTGAGCAGGTTCGCGATCCTTCCACCCCCTATCAGACACTGTCCTGCGCTGGCGGCGTGGTGATTACCGCTGAAACCGCAGATCCCGAGACAGCGGTCATGGATGCAGCCTGGAAGAAGCACCAGATGCCAGCCTATCATCTGACGGCACCGGGATCGACGGGTATAACCCTCGTCAACATCGGTGTTGGTCCCTCCAATGCCAAAACCATCTGCGATCACCTGGCCGTTACCCGCCCCCATGCCTGGATGATGATCGGTCACTGCGGTGGGCTGCGCCCGACCCAGACGATTGGCGACTATGTCCTGGCCCACGCCTATCTACGAGACGACCACGTCCTGGATGCGGTCCTGCCTCCTGACATTCCCATCCCTTCGATTGCTGAGGTCCAACGCGCCCTCTACGATGCCACGCGGATCGTCTCTGGTGCACCCGGCGAAGAGGTCAAGCGACGCCTCAGGACAGGTACGGTCGTTACGACCGACGACCGGAACTGGGAGCTGCGTTATTCCAAGTCGGCACTCAGGTTCAATCAGAGCCGGGCTGTTGCCATAGACATGGAGAGCGCCACGATCGCCGCCCAGGGCTATCGGTTCAGGGTCCCTTATGGAACCCTGCTCTGTGTCTCGGACAAGCCCCTGCATGGCGAGATCAAGCTGCCAGGACAGGCCAATCGCTTCTACGAGGGCTCGATCTCAGAGCATCTCCAGATCGGCATTAAGGCAATCGACCTGCTGCGTGACGAGGGTGCCAGGCTCCATTCCCGCAAGCTCAGGGCCTTTGACGAGCCGCCATTCAGATAGGTCTGCGGTCAGGTAGAGGTTTCCAAAGGGCCTGGGTCAAAGGGCCTGGGTCAAAGGGCAGGGACCCAGATCCTGTCCTGCCAGGGTGGCGGGCGGTTCAGCCCCTTTCCTCAATGGCATGAATCTGATCGTCATCGAGGCCCAGATGGTGGCCGATCTCATGGATCAGCACGTGGGTGATCAGTTCATCGAGGCCGACATCGCCGCGCTCGCACCATTCGTCGAGGATCGGGCGTCGATAGAGAAAGATGCGTGACGGCTCTGCCGCAGGGCCCAGGCTGTCACGACGGCCGATATCCACGCCCTGGTAAAGGCCGGTCAGCTCGAACGGGTCTGTCATACCAAAGTGGGCAAGGACCTCATCGTCGGGGAAGTCATCGATGCGGATAACCACATCGCCCGCTGCTGTGCGGAACGGTTCAGGGAGCGCAGAGAAGGCGGCTTCTGCAAGGGCCGCAAAGTCATCCAGTGAGGCTGCAACCCTAGAAGTCCAGTCGTCAGGCATGGGCATGGGACCTCAAACAGGCGTTGGGCACGAAGCCTTAACTGGGAGGCCAGGCCAGTCACGGCAAGGATCGCAGGCTCCAAACATGCCTGATCCGAGGCTTCTGTGCACTCGACCCCTCCCCAGTCGCAGGTTCTCCGCTATGGTGAATCGTCGAATCGGCGGGTGAAGGAATGGCTGAGGCCGAAATCGCCTTTGTAGCAGCAGCAGGCGCTGCCGGGTTGGCGCTCTCAGTGAGCGTCTGGGCCTGGCGGTTGCATCGCCGTGTGTCCGCCCAGGAAATGGCGCTGGATAAACGGGCCTCGCAACAGGCAGCCGCCCTGTCTGCCCAGGATGGTGCCCTGAGTGCCTTTGATGATCTCAGGCTGGGGCTGAGACCTGAGGGGCCCTGTATTCTGGGGGCACCGGACATGATCACGGCCGCCTGTGCAGCCATTGCGCCGGGCCAGAATACGCCGGCAGCCGAGGCCCTTCTTGGGGCTCTGCAGACGGCCTTCCCGCATCACCTCCAGGCTCTGGTCGATGAAGGCGTGGCCTTTGACGAGATGCTGGAGACCGGCACAGGCCTCTGGTGCGTTGAAGGACGTCCCGGGCCTGGAGCCGCCTGGGTGCGGCTGGCACCTGGAACTGACCGGGGGCCCGTTGTCGATGTGGGGCTGGGCCTGCTTACTGAAGCCTCTCCCGCCCCAACCTGGGTGGTGGACCGTAGCGGGGGCCTTGTCTGGGCCAATAGGGCCTGGCTGGCCGAGGTTGGGGCCGAAAGCCTGGACGAGGCCCGTGCCCGCTCGCTGAGTTTCGACAGAGGTACCGAACCGATCCTGAATGAGACCCGCCGGCTGGGGATCCGCCAGGAAGGGTTTCGCTGGACGACGGGAGGGGATCGCCGCCGGGCCTGGCGGATCGTTGCCGAGCCTCTGGCAACCGCTGGGGTCGTCCTGGCCTTTGCTGTGGACATGACCGATGCCGAGGAAACGCGCGATACGCTGCGTCGTCATGTGGAGGCCCATGACGAGACCCTGAATCACCTGGCAGATGCGGTCGCCATCTTTGGTCCGGCCAAGCGGCTGGCCTTCCACAACACCGCCTTCCAGCAGCTATTCAATATCGACCCGGCCTGGCTTGATGAGCGCCCCACCCATGCCGAGCTTCTGGATCGGCTGCGTCAGAAGCGACAGTTGCCGGAGGTGATCGACTATGCGGGCTGGAAAGCGGCCGAACTCGATTTCTATGGCGCAGCCGAGGCGGCTCCCGATGACAGCTGGTCTTTGCCGGATGGTCGCACCCTTCGTGTGGTGCGTCAGCCTCATCCGCTCGGCGGTATTCTTCTTCTGTTTTCTGACATTACCGACGAGCTTCAGCTTCGCAGTCGCTACAATGCCCAGATACAGGTTCAGACAGCCACGCTCGACAAGCTGAACGATGCTGTGGCCGTGTTCGGCTCGGATGGCAGGCTCAGGCTACACAATGATGCCTTTGAAGCCTTTTGGGGCCTGAGCGCTGAACAGCTGATCGAGGCGGGTGATTTCGACGCTGTCGCCGCTCTTGCCCGCCAGATCATGCCCGATCCCGCCCTCTGGCTGGGTCTGAAGGCCCGGGTCGCCGATCCGGATCCCGAAAGCCGGGTGCCGATCTCCGGAGAAGGGCGTACGGCCGATGGCCGGGTTGCGGCCTGGCAGACTCGTCCCCTTCCCGACGGTGCCACCCTGGTCGCCTTCTCGGATGTAACGGCCCGGCGAGAGCTCGAGCAGGCCCTGGCGGCCAAGGCGGCTGCACTTGAGGAAAGTCAGGCCCTCAAGCGGGAGTTCGTCGGTTCAGTCAGCTATGAGCTGAGAACCCCTCTGACGACGATTGTTGGCTATTCGGAGCTGCTTGAGACCCTTGGCGACCTGCCTGAGCGCAGCCGCCAGCATGCCGGAGCGATCCGGAGCGCAGCCAGCCAGCTGGCACGCTCGATCGATGATGTTCTGGATATGGCCCAGATCGATGCCGGGGAGATGGAGCTGTCGATTGCCAGGGTGCATGTTGATCATCTTCTCGATACGGCCGCAGAAACGGTGCGGGCCAGAATCGAGGGACGCGGAGCCAAGCTGACCGTCATCCATGGTCTGGTTCCGACCACGATCCGTGCTGATGGGCGCAGGATCAGCCAGGCTCTGGATCATCTGCTCGACAATGCCGCGCGAGCGGTTTCCGAGGGTGGACAGGTCAGGCTTCTGGCCGAGCGCGGGGTCGGAGAAATCCGCTTCCGGGTCGAAGATACGGGGCGGGGTATCCCCTACCACCTGCAGGCCCATGTCTTTGACCGTTTCGTGCGGCGCGAACGGGGTGGTCCCGGTGTTGGCCTTGCCCTGGTCAAGGCCTTGGTCGAGCTGCACGGGGGGTGGGCCGAGGTCGAGAGTGAGCCTGGCAAGGGGGCAGCCTTTATCCTGCACCTGCCGATATCCGCCGAGGATGGCCCGTCTCAGGTACTGTAGGGTAAAGGCCGGCAGTGAAATGGGGCCACAAGTGGCAAGACGGGACCGAAGAGTGCTAGGGAGCAAAGGTGTAGCGGGCCTCTGCCCTTACCCTGTCTTTTCTTCTCCTCTCGCGGCCTATTCAGCTCCTTTTCCGGTCTCTCCATGATCCAGCCTCTCAAGACCGCCCTGATCTACGACTTTGACGGGACGCTGGCGCGAGGCAACATGCAGGAGGTTACCTTTATCCCGTCCGTCGGAATGGGTATTGGCGACTTCTGGGGAGAGGCTGACCGGCTGACGCGCGAGGCCGATGGCGATAACATCCTCATGTACATGCAGCTGATGCTGCAGCGTGCCCGCGAATATGACCAGCCCATCACCCGAAAGCTGCTGGCCGAGCACGGTCAGGACGTCAAACTGTTCGATGGGCTGAAGACCGATCTGACAGGGCCCGGGTGGTTCGACCGGATCAACGCCTTCGGAGCCCGTTACGGCTTAGAGATTGAGCACTATATCGTCTCTGCGGGACTGGAAGAGATGATCAATGGCTGTCCTATCCGCGAGGCTTTCAAACACGTGTTCGCTTCGCGGTTTGTCTACGATGATGAAGGCAAGGCGATCTGGCCTGCTGTCGGTGTCAACTATACCACCAAGACCCAGTATCTGTTCCGGATCAACAAGGGCGTGTTCAATCACTATGAGCATGAGCGTATCAACCGCTTCATGCCGGATGAAGATCGGCCCATACCGTTCGAGCGCATGATTTTCCTCGGGGACGGCGACACTGATGTTCCCACAATGAAGATGATGCATACCAAGGGGGGGTTCTCGATCGCGGTCTATGATCCGCGTAATTCCGAGCGTGACCAGCAGAAGATCTACGGGCTAATCTCCGAAGACCGGGTCAATTTCGTCGCGGCTGCAGACTACCGCGAGGGCGGTGCCCTGGACCTGATCGTCAAAGGCCTGATCGGTCGCATCGCGATCAACGGCGGGACCATGCCGCCGACGGCTTTCGATGAAGCCTAGGGCATTCGCCAGCGAGGTGGGCAGGGCTTCGCGGCAAAGGCGGCTCCCGTCCAGGGTCCCGGAGCGCGGCTGCGATGGTGATGGTGCAGGCGTGGCCTAGACAAGGCCGGTCAGCAGGGGGGCGTCACTGGCGCTGTCGGGGAAGACGAGGTCATGAAGGGCGCGGGGGGCCACGCCAAGGTGATCGCGCAGCACGCTCTTGAAGATGGAGCGTACATCCAGTGTCGGGGCCAGATCGCGTCCTTCGAACAAGGCGGCGTCCGAAAGCCCTGGCCAGTCCCCGATCGGTCCACCGCGCCTCAGGGCCCCTCCGGCCAGAAGCAGGGTTGAGGCCGTGCCATGATCAGTTCCCTGGGTACCGTTGATACGCGCAGTTCGACCAAACTCTGTTGCCACGATGATGATGGTGCGGCTCCATTCACCGCCCAGACCCTGGCGCAGTCCCGAAATGAGCTGATCAAGCTGGGTCAGGCGGGTCTGCAGCTGAGCGGCCTGTCTGGCGTGAGTATCCCAGCCTTCGATTGAAAGGGCCACGACATCCGCCCCGGTTTCACCGGTCATAAGCCTTGCCATGGCCGTGCCCAGGGGGGCGGCCTCCAGACGTCGCGGGCCAGCCTCGCGACTGTCGCTCATGGCCCTGGCCAAGGCTTCGGTTTCAAGACCACGGGCCAGACCCGTCGCCAGAAGCCTATCGTCGACATAGAGGTCCTGCAGCAAGTTGGCGATGCGTTCCTCCCCGCCGATACGGCCGCCTGGTGCCCAGCTGGAGGTTTCAGTATTGCCCCTGAGGATGAGAGGGGTCTGGGCACCGATCGAAAGGCCCCGCCCGTTGATGCTACCAAGGGCCCTGTTCAGCCAGCCTGTATCGGACTGGCGCAGTCGCTCTCCTCCAGTCTCAAGCATGTCCTGGGCATCAAAGTGGGAGCGGATGCGGGTGGGTATGGCAACAGCTGGTGCAAAGCGGAGCTGGCCCTGGCCATAGAGCGAATGCAGGCCGGAAAGAGCGGGGTGCAGGCCAAAGCCTGCTTCCAGCTCCAGGCTGCCATCGGGGTCTGCAGGCGCAGGCAGAGCAAGGGATCCACGCAGTCGGCGATAGTCTTCATCCGCATAGGGCGCTGTAACGGACAGCCCGTCCATTGCGCCTCTAGCCAGTATAACGACGAGCTTGGGGCGATTTGACGTTACCAGGGCCTGTGCATGGCCGGCGAAGGTCAGGCTGAGACCACCAAGTCCCGCACCTGACAATCCCAGGCCCGCAAGAACTCGGCGTCGATCAAGGGCAGATCCCTGCAGGGGCGAGTGTCGGTTCATCGGCGTTGGAACTCCGGCGACATCAAAAAGAGTGTCAGGGCCTCGGGACGGCTCTCGGCGCGTGCGATCGCCGTCAGACTGCGTTCGCCCAATCTGCCTCCAAGGGCAGCCTGGGCGATCTGTACGGGTTCCCTTGCGCCGCGGGCGTTATCGGCAACGCCTGAGGCCCATTCCAGGCGTTTGACCATGGCGTCTGGTCCGGCCCAGTCCGCCGCCATGTCAGGCCAGCCCTCGGGTGAGGGGGGAGAAAAGGCAGGCTGACCCATGGTCATGAGCGGTTGTTGCAGCCCCTGCGGTCGCTGAGGGGCCGTGCCGAAGGCGCGGTGGGTAGAGGTTAGAAACTCATAGGGGGTCTTGATCTTTTCCGGGGGAGCAGACCAGGCTTCAGGCGCAGTGATCAGGGCACGGGCGACGACATCCAGTCGCCCCCCTGATGAGAGCCAGGCCGTTTCCAGAGCACGGACCAGGGCCGCGGGCGGCTCATCGGAGACAAAGTGAACCGCCAGGCGATGGGCAAGGCGCCTCGCCGTCTGTGGATGTGAGGCCAGGTCGCGCAGCATGGCTTCACCCTGGGATGAGCCGGCTTGCGGGTAGCGGCGACCCATGAGGGTGCGTTCGCCGGGCTCATGCAGTGCGGGTCGAAAGACGAATCCGTGTCGGCCCGGCTGGTCAAGGGTAGCAGAACGGCCTGCTCCTGGCCTTTGGCGGCGCATATCCGCACCGCGTTCGGCCAGGGCGGCCCGCTGGTTCGGGCGCCCGCCCTGGCCCTCGACCGACCAACCGGTCAGGGCTCTGGCCAGTTCGGTGACGTCGGCCTGGGTATAGCCGGCCTGCGCCCCCACGGAATGCAGTTCGAGACTTTCGCGGGCCAGGTTCTCATTCAGCCCTGCCGTCCTGCGTCGGCCTGCCTGACTATTGGGGCCGATCGACTGAGCCTGGTCCAGATAAAGTAGCATGGCCGGATGCTGTTCGGCGGCAAGGAGAAGGTCAGCAAAAGGACCAAACACATGGGGGCGGATGGCTTCACGCTCATATTGGCCAACGAAGACTGCGCTCTGGAACTTGGTTGCCGACACGGTCAGGGTGTTCGACCAGAACAGGGCCCAGCGCTCGGCGAAACCTTCGCCGGTCGTGCAAGCCAGCCTGGTTCGCGCCAGGAACTCCTGGGCCGTGTCCTGAATGAGCTGTCGGCGCTCGCCTTGGCGGGCATCGAAGGCCTGTTGAGCCGGGGTGGCGGCCTCAACGGCAGGGGTCTGGCCACGGTCGCCAGGACTGGCCGGCAGGCTGGTGCCGGCCATTGTATCTGATGTCTGGCCCTGCAGGCGCCGAGCCGCCTGGGCCGCCTCCCTGTAAGCGGCGAGGTCCTCGATCCGCTGGAGAGAACTGGGAAAGGTCCCTTGAGGCTGAGGGGCACCCGAGGTCCGGATCTGGGCCTGCAGCCACCCGGCAGGATCGCGGCTCACCTCGGCTATCTCACCGGGTCTCGCTCCGAGTCCAAAGCGTGTGAGCGCTATGGATGACTGAAGCGTGCGGTCCGGCAAATCCATGGCGTCAGCCTTCTCATGAGGGTAGCCCTGGTCAGTCTAACGCGAGTACTGGGAAACTCCGGCGAAAAAATTCGGCACCAGTCTCAGGTGCGACCGGGTCAGGACGGCCCTCGGTGGCGAAGCCAGGCATCGCGTGCGGCCGCAAGTCGGGCCGGGACCAGTCCTGACAGGAGGGTCTGGCGGATTGAACAGACAAGACCGACATCATGTCCGTTGGCCCATGCCACTGACGCCTCGCAGGCAGTTCCGGCGGCCAGATCAACAACCACGATTACCCCGGGCAGCCCGATGGCCCGGTCCAGCCGGATACGCAGGCCGGCATCGGATTGATCCACGATCAGACACGGTGTCTCCTGGCCATCGCCGAGGATCAGTCCGTGGGAATCGATTCTGCGACGGACTTCGCCGCGGCGCTCGGTAGGATGGCCGGGTTTTGAGAAAAGAGGCATGCCGTCTCTAACGCCCTAAACCATTAAAAGTCTAAAGGGCAGTTTCAATGCTGGCTTTCAGGCAGGCGCACGATCAGCCCGTCAAGGTCCTCATTGACCCGGATCTGGCATGATAGGCGGCTGTTGGGCTGCACATTCTCGGCGAAATCGAGCATGGATTCCTCCATGGCCGATGGCTGTCCAGCCGCAGCGACGAAGGCATCATCGACATAGACATGGCAGGTTGCACAGGCGCAGGCACCCCCGCAGTCCGCATCTATTCCGGGCACATTGTTCCGGATGGCCCCCTCCATGACGCTGAGGCCCGTCTTGACCTCGACAACATGCTCGCGCCCATCGTGTTCGACATAGGTGATCTTGGCCATGGGACGCTCATTGCAAAGGCTGAGGGGCGAGGCAAGGCTTGAGTTGACGCCCTCCCAGGACCGGCGTCCGGACACAGGGTGTCCCGGCGGCTGGGAGGG
>JBFZCB010000317.1:0-7740 GCA_041308165.1 Caulobacterales bacterium | reverse complement strand
GGGTAATAGGTTATTCCTTGTGCTGAAAACGCCCGTTGATTCTAGCGGGAGTTGATGCGACGACAGGTTCTTGTGGCCGCTGATGCTCCATCTCTGGATTTTATCGGCTTTCGCTTGATTTTTTCGCGTCTTCGCACGCCACCGTTTCAGCTCGCTTGAGGTTAGGCATGACCGACCAATCCCAGGAACCGACGATGGAAGAGATTCTGGCGTCGATTCGCCGGATCATCTCTGAGGACGACCAGCCCGCTGAAACCCCTGCTCCCGTTGCAGAGGAGCCCGTCTTGGCGACCGAAGCCATTGACGCGCCTGAGGTCCAACCAGAGCCGGAACCAGAGCCTGCCCCGTTCCCTGCGGCTGAGCCCCTTGAACTGGCAGCAGACGAGGATGTCTTTGAGCTTACCGAGACCTATGAGGCACCACCTGTCCAAACGATTGGTGACCTTGACGTCTTCGTCCCCGAAGAACCCAGCGAGCCTGTAATCGAACCAGAGCCTGTTGCCGCTGTTCGCCCGACCCCGGACTACGATGCTCTGGTTGGCGAGAGTGCTGCAGCCAGTGCAGCCTCAGCTTTTGCCGGTTTGCATGCGCTTAAAAAGCCATCTCCGGCGCCCCAGGCAGATCTGGGCTTCATGAGCGGTGCCACTGTTGAGGGTATGGTTGCGGAAATGCTCCGACCCTTGTTGAAGGACTGGCTGGATACGCACCTTCCCGACATTGTCGAGACAGCGGTCAAGAAGGAAGTCGAGCGTATCGCGCGCAACGCCTAGCCCTTAGCCTTTGACCAGACTATTTCGAAGGGCGGCTCTATCCGGAGCCGCCCTTTTGCCTTTCCCAGACGCCCCAAGGTCGTAATGCGCAGATCGCGCGGCGCGAGGGGCCCATGAGACGCCCGATGCTAGAAAAAAACTTTGATCCACGGGCTGCCGAGCCCCGGCTGTACAGCCGCTGGGAGGCTTCGGGCGTGTTTGCTCCGCGAGCCGCTCGGCCAACGGACGGGGCCGCCGACGCCTATTCGATTGTCATCCCGCCGCCCAATGTCACGGGAAGCCTCCATATCGGCCACGCGCTGAACAATACGCTTCAGGACATCCTTGCCCGATATCATCGCATGAAAGGCAAGGCCGTCCTCTGGCTTCCGGGAACGGATCACGCCGGGATAGCGACACAGATGGTCGTCGAGCGCCAGCTGGCAGCTGCCGGGAATGCCGGTCGCCGCGAGATGGGCCGTGAGGCGTTTCTGGAGACGGTCTGGGACTGGAAGGCTCAAAGCGGCGGCTCCATTGTTCAGCAGTTGCGCCGGCTCGGATCCTCCTGCGACTGGTCACGCGAGCGGTTTACGCTTGACGAGGGGCTCAACGCGGCCGTGCGCAAGGTATTTGTCCAGCTGCACCGAGAGGGCCTGATCTATCGGGACAAGCGACTGGTGAACTGGGATCCCCAGTTCCAGACCGCCATAAGTGATCTCGAAGTCGAGCAGCGTGAGGTAGAAGGTCACTACTGGCATTTCGCCTACCCCCTGGCGGACGGCGTGACCTATGAGCACCCGGTTGTGTTCGACGAGGAGGGTGGCGCGATCCAGTGGGAAACACGAGATTACATCGTTGTCGCCACGACCCGTCCGGAAACCATGCTTGGTGATACCGGTGTGGCCGTCCATCCTGATGACGAGCGCTATGCCTCAATCGTCGGCAAGTCCGTTGTCCTGCCGATCACTGGCCGTCGCATCCCGATTGTGGCCGATGACTATGCAGATCCCACCAAGGGATCCGGTGCCGTGAAGATCACTCCGGCCCACGACTTCAATGATTTCCAGGTCGGCAAGCGTGCCGGACTTGCGTCCATCAATATCCTCGATGCCCACGCCTGCATCATCAACCGAAGCTCTGCCTTGAAAAGGGTGGATGGTGAGGGGCAGGTTGAGGAAGATGAAAACGTCCTTGAAGTGCTGGCGTCCATCCCGATCGAACTGCAGGGTCTGGACAGGTTTGCTGCCCGCAAATCGATCATAGCCCGGGCCGAGGCTGAGGGGTGGCTCCATGAGATCGAGAAAACCCTGCATATGGTGCCTCACGGTGACCGCTCCGGGGTCGTCATAGAGCCCTGGCTGACGGACCAGTGGTATGTTGACGCCCACACCCTGGCTCAACCGGCTATCAGAGCCGTTGAGAGCGGTGCCACCACCTTCGAACCGGCAAGCTACGGCAAGATCTATTTCGAGTGGCTCAGGAACATTGAGCCCTGGTGCATCTCGCGCCAGTTGTGGTGGGGTCACCGCATTCCGGCCTGGTATGGTCCAAACGGCGAAATCTACGTTGCTGAAACCGAGGCCGATGCACGTGAGCAGGCCCTGTCGGACTATGGCTCCGAGGTCGTCCTTTCGCAGGATGAAGACGTTCTGGATACATGGTTCTCGTCTGCCCTGTGGCCATTCTCGACCATGGGCTGGCCTGACAAGACCGAGGATCTGGAGCGTTTCTATCCGACCAGTGACCTGGTCACGGCGGCTGACATCATCTTCTTCTGGGTCGCCCGCATGATGATGATGGGGCTGCATTTCATGGACGAGGTGCCATTCAAGCGCGTGATCATCAATGGACTGGTCCGCGACGAGAAGGGGCAGAAGATGTCCAAGTCCAAGGGCAATGTCATTGATCCCTTGACGATTATCGATGAGTTGGGTGCCGATCCGCTCCGCTTCACCATGGCGATCCTTTCGGGCACGCGCGATATCAAGCTCTCTAAGGAACGGATCGAAGGCTATCGCAACTTCGGAACCAAGCTCTGGAACGCGGCTCGTTTCAGTCAAATGAATGAAGCCGTCCGGGTCAGCGATTTCGACCCCTCCGATCTACAGCAAACCATCAACTGCTGGATCCGTGGAGAACTGACCAAGACAGAGCGTCAGGTCTCAGACGCTATTGAGGGGGGGCGTTTCGACGATGCCGCCAGTGCCCTTTATCGCTTTGTCTGGAACGTCTTTTGTGACTGGTATCTGGAACTCGCCAAGCCTGTATTCCAAGGCACAGACGAGGCGGCTCGGGCCGAGACCAGAGCCATGACCGCCTGGACACTGGATCAGACCCTCAAGCTTCTGCATCCGGTGATGCCCTTCATTACAGAGGAGCTCTGGGCAGAATTGGGCAGGCAAGGTGCCAGCCGAGGCGGCACTGAAGACGGACTGCTCATTGGCAGCGCCTGGCCTGAACTCCCCGATAACTTTATTGACGCCGGCGCGGAGGCCGAGATCGGATGGCTGGTCGATCTGGTCGGTGAGATCCGTGCCCTGAGAGCCGAAATGAATATTGCGCCTTCGGCGAAACCGGCGCTTGTTTTTGTGCTTCCGGACACAGTGACGCAGGCGCGCATCGATCGTCACAGACCCCTGATCCTCACACTGGCCCGTGTCGGAGAGGTTCAGATTGACCAGGCCGCTCCCGAGGGCGCGGTCAGTTTCGTGTCCGGGGCTACGACCGTGGCGCTTTCTCTGGCGGGGATTATCGACCTGTCGGCCGAGCGGTCGCGTCTGCAAAAGGAGATCGCCGTTTTCGAAAGCGATATGGCCCACATCGGCAAAAAGCTGGGCAATCCCAACTTCGTCTCGCGGGCTGCGCCGGATGTGGTTGAGCAGCAGCGCGCAAGGCTTGCAGAGGCTGAGGCTGGCAAGCTCAAGCTCATAGCGGCTCTGGAGCGCCTGGATATGATGGGTTGAGAGAGCGCATCGACCACATTCTGGTCAAGCGAGGGGTCTTTGACAGTCGAGCCAAGGCAAGGGCCGCTATCGAGGCTGGTCAGGTCCGGGCCGATGGTGTCGTGATCAGAAAGCCGGCTGTCGCTATTGCGCCAGATGCCCTCATTGAGGCGGAACCGGCTTTCCGCTTTGTAGGTCGCGGGGCCCTCAAGCTTGATCACGCGCTTTCGCTTTGGCCCATCAGGGTAGAGGGACGCATTGTTCTGGATATTGGTGCCTCCACGGGTGGGTTCAGCGAAGTCTGTCTCGAAAGAGGGGCTGCGAGAGTTTTTGCGGTGGATGTAGGCCAGGGTCAGTTGCATCCGCGGATTTCCAAGCATCCGCGCGTGGTTGACCTGGAGAAAACCGATGCGCGGGAGCTGACGGCTGACCTTATTGACGAGCCCCCAGACCTCATTGTCTGTGATGCCAGCTTCATCAGCCTGACGAAGGTTCTGCCGGTAGCGCTTGGACTGGCAGCACCGGGTTGTGATCTCGTCACCCTGGTCAAACCGCAGTTTGAGATGGACAGTCGCTCTGAAGTGGGGCGCGGCGGCGTTGTTCGGGACGCCAGGGCTCGCGAGGCGGCTCTGGCACGCGTGATGGAATGGCTTGATGGGACAGGCTGGGACGTCCGCCAAACAGAGCAAAGCCCGATCACCGGCGGTGACGGCAACGTCGAGGCCCTGCTCTGGGCAACCCGGCGGGCCGCCCACGGCGGGGTTGGCGATTAATAGCCAGGGCAGGCGGCACCCGGGCCCTGAGACAAACGCCTGGACACTCAAAAGCCGCCCTTCAATGAGAAGAGCCGCCGGCAGAGGTCTCTGCCAGCGGCTCCCGTCACATCGTCGATGTCGCAGGGGGGCTGGAAATCAATCGACGATGCGATAGCGGCCCGACGCATCGGGGCAGGTGCGGACATAGCGGCTTTCAGTGCGTCCATCGGGCATGCGGATGCGGCTTTCGGCCAGGCGGCAGGCGTCGCCTCGGTCAGATCGGTCATAGCCTGGAGAATAGTGATCCGATTGGCGAGACGGCTCTGCATAGGGCCCGTAGCCATTTTCGTCATAGTAGACGGAGCTGCCGGACTGTGCCGACTGGTAGCGCGAGCCGTAGCTGTAAGACGAGGTATGCCCAGGCGAATAGCTCTCGTAACCCGAACCATAGGCCGGGCCGGAGGTGTAGGCTGGGCCACTGGAATAGGTTCTGCCCTGGCTGTACCTATGATCCGTGGCATAGGCTGGTGTGTTCGGTGAGTAGGCATAGGGGCTGCTCGCGGTGCGGTCTTCACAGCGGATGCTGGAGTCCCGTCCAGCTGCACTGCCAATGACGGCACCCAGGACACCGCCCAGGATCGAGCCTTCCGTACGGCGTCCACGAGCCGCGAGCTGTGATCCGATGACGGCCCCTGCACCCGCTCCGACAAGAGCGCCTGTGCCGGTCCGGCCCTGACGATCGCGCTGGCAGTAGTCCGAATAGTTGTAAGTTTGGCCCCCGTAACCCGGTACGTACCCGCCATGCTGAGAACCATAGGATTGAGCTGAGGCCGCAGCAGGGATGGCTGTAATGCTCGCAGCAGCAGCGGCTGCAATCAGGGCGGGGCGGGCGAGGCGCTTGAACATCGTGCAGATCCTTTTGGAAGCAGACGCTGAACGGTTCAGACGTCGCTCCGTTACGTGACGATTAGGATTCTCAAGATGAACGGCCCTTGAACGATATTGTGTCATCGCCGCATCCATTCGAATGAGGCATAAGCCGCAAATGAACGAAACCTTGCAGATCGAGCGCATCGGTGGACAGGGTGACGGGGTCGGCTTGGGGCCATCGGGGCCTGTCTTTGTGCCTTTGTCACTGCCTGGCGAAACGGTAAGCGGAGAGATTATCGACGGGCGTATCGAGCGCCCGGACATACTGACCTCCAGCCCTGAGCGCATTGTCCCGCTCTCACCCCATTTCGGTGAATGCGGCGGGTGTTCGCTGCAGCACTGGGCAAGAGGCCCCTATCTGGAGTGGAAGCAAGAGCAGGTCAGGCTGGCACTGGGGCGTGAAGGCTTGGAGACCGATGTCCGGTCGACAGTTGCAACCCCTCCCGGCACGCGGCGGCGGTTGGCCCTTCATGCAAGGCGGGGTGAGGACGGACGCGTGGTGCTGGGGTTCAAGGCGCGCAAGTCATGGCGTCTGGTCGAGATCACGGCCTGTCCGGTGGCCGATCCGCGGCTTGTTGCAGCCTTTCCCGCCCTTGCTCGGGTCGCCGAGGCCTTTCTGGAGCATCCAAAGTCGGCCCCGACCCTTCATGTGACGCTGACCCTGACCGGGCTGGACGTCGATGTAACCGGAGTAGAGCGCAAGTCGGGCGGTCTGTCCGGGGACCAGAGGCAGCAGGCCATCCGGGCAGCGCGGCAGGCTGATCTGGCCAGGCTCAGTCTGGCGGGTGAGGTGCTGATGATGGAACGTGCACCGACAGTGATGTTTGGCCCGGCCACGGTAGCCATTCCACCTGGGGGGTTCCTGCAGGCCGTTCCCGAGGCTGAAAAAGCCATGGTGGATATTGCCCTGGCAGCCGTCAAAGGATCGAGGAAGATCGCCGATCTGTTTTGCGGGGCGGGAACTTTTACCTTCCCTCTCGCCACAGTCGCCCCGGTCATTGCAGCCGACGGGGCCGCAGCAGGGATTGCTGCGCTCAAGGCCGGTGTTGGTTCGACCCGGGGTCTGCGCCAGATCACAGCCGAGGCGCGTGATCTCTTCCGTAGGCCGCTTACGCCGTTTGATCTGAAGGGGTGCGAGGCCATCGTCTTCGACCCGCCGCGCGCCGGGGCGATCGAACAGGTAGCCCAGATCACCGGCACGAAGGCCACAACGGTCGTCGGGGTGTCCTGTAATCCCCAGACTTTTGCCCGCGATGCCAGGGTGCTGGTCGACGCCGGTTACCGGCTGGAGACGGTAACACCCGTCGACCAGTTCCTATGGTCCTCACATATAGAACTGGTCGGCGTGTTCAGACGCTAGGGATGGGGCTGTTGGTCCCGACGGTGGCCAGGGTTCGCAAAGCTCAGCTCTTCGCCGGGTCAGAAACAGCGCCTCAGCGGGTGCCGGTGTCAGGGCCAGGGCCAGATCAAACGCCGCGACAGCCTCGGCCAGGTCGAGATCGCGGAAGGTGGCGACCAGGGCACTGATGACCCGGCCGCCGTACTCACGCAAGGCGCGCTCGGGCGGCGTCACGCGGTCTCTTCAAGGACCGGACGGATCTCTACCGCGCCCTGTCCGGTCAGTGGCAGCTGCCGTGCCCAGGCCATAGCGTCATCGAGGTTCGCAGCCTCGATCAGATAGAAGCCGCCCAGTTGCTCGCGGGTCTCGGCGAAGGGGCCATCGTGAACCGTCCGGCCGGCGGAGTTGACGCGGAGGGTGGTCGCCGATGCCGCGGGCTTAAGTCCGGCCCCACCGCGCATGGCACCGGCCTGGATCAGGGCCTCACTGAAGGCTTGGTGGGCAGCCACGATGTCGCGCCAGGCCGCGCCAGCCTCGCCCTCAGGATAGGCTTCAGCATCATTTTCATAGATCAGGAGGGCATATTGCATCAGGGGGTCTCCAGGTCGCCCGATCGGCCAGTCCGATCATCGGCGATATGCCAAAGACGCGCGACTGTTGCCAGAATCGACAGGAGCCCCATAACTTTCTGTCGGGGTCTTTATTTCGCCAGAAAACCGCGTATATCACGCGATCCGCAATACGCTCCATGTAGAGTCTGCGCGAAAGCGCCGAGGCCTGGTCTGTCGCCCTCTGACCGGTGCGAAGGTGCGCTCCTTCCCAAGGGAGCAAGACAATTCAGGTGTCCGGGCCCCGACAGGGACCGCAGGGCGGGCGCCGAAATCGATTTGCACGGGACGCCAGCCGGCGTGTCGTGCCGCTGCATTTGACGCGCCGCTTCATGCGGTGCCATTGGGAAAACAGAATGACTGACGTCACGAACGGTCTCGCCATCAACGGTCAGATCGCGTCCGCCACGACCTTCA
>JBFZCB010000316.1:0-11657 GCA_041308165.1 Caulobacterales bacterium | reverse complement strand
TCTCTGTTCCTGGCTTTCCTGGTCAATGATCCTCTGGATCAGCGACAAAGGCAGGTCCAGTTGCCTGAGTTTTGCGATCTGGGCGGCTCTCGTACACTCATGATGGGGGTACAGCCGCTCTCCCCTACCCGCCCTGATGGGGTTCAGGAGACCGACGGATTCGTAATGCCTGAGCGCGCGCAGAGTGATCCCTGTGCGCTGGGACAACCGCCTGATTGTCAAAAGAGAGGCGCTGCTCATTCGCGTAGGTTGGGGTTGCACGGATTTACGATCGCCCCAATGCCGGGGCTTGGGCCACCATCATCCAACAAGCCGACGTCTGTCGTTTTCGAGATAGGACAGGAGGTCCGCCGGCTGGGTGCGGGGGTTTCGGGTATGGGGGTAGGCATGAGCAGACCGTGGCTTGCGATCAAACCAGACCTCGTCGGTGACCTCAGCCGGACGGCTTGCCGCCAGCCAATCAATGGTATCTGAGCCTTCGTGGGCATTTCGCAGGATGGGGGCCAGAATCTTGCGGAACTTCGGAAGCGAAGTCTTCACCCCATCGGTATCGGCCCACCCTGGGTGAACGGCATAGGTCTTTACCCCGAGGTCGCTGAAGGCTTCTCGCCAATGCTCGCCCAGGGTGATCTGTGCACGCTTGTGTGTGGCATAGGCAGCAAAGCCATTGAAGTGATCGGCCCTCATATTCAAAGCCCGCGTGTTGAGGGGCATGTTGTAAAGACCGCCGGACACAACGTTGATGATTGCCGCTCCCGACTTGATCATCCCCCGCGCCTTCAGGGCTTCCGTCATGATGAAATGACCCAGAAGGTTGGTGGCATAGGAGATCTCAAGACCTTCTTCCGTTGTTCCGAAATCGCGCATCAGAAGCCCGACATTGTTGACGAGCACATCCAGTCCGACGCCTTGAAGCTGCGGATGATCCGGTAGTGACGAGACGGCAGACATAGACGAAAGATCGCATACCACCGGAACGACGGAGCCTTTCAGGGCAGCGGCTTCAGAGCGCAAACTTTCCAGACCCGCGACATTGCGCCCAACCGCCAGGACTGTGGCCCCCTTGGCCACAGCCCTCAGGGTTGTCGCGCGTCCAAGGCCGCCGGTTGCTCCGGTCACCATCCAGGTCTGACCCGTGTAGTCGCCCCGCACCGACCTGAAGGGAAGGCCGCGACCGATATATCCAATGCGCGTGAACGAGGGCGCAAAGCGTCCATAGAAGTTTATGGACTTGATCAGCGCTTGGAGGGCAGGAGGCTCGGCCATGAATTATTCCCCGTCGAACGTCGACTCTGACGGCAGTCGATAGCGACTTGCATAAAAATACTACCCACATTTTCACTGGTTTCAAGGAGCTTGCTTTTTTGGACTGAAAAGCTGACCCTCCCTAGGTTCATGGAAGGTGGGGCAAGACATGTCAAAACCCATACGCGTGGTACAATGGGCGACAGGCTCAATGGGCAAGACGTGTCTGAGAGCCATTCTTGACGATGACCGCTTCAAGCTGGTCGGTCTGCTTGTCTACAGCGAAGCAAAGGCGGGAAGAGATGCCGGCGAGATCGCACGTCGACCCGAAACCGGCATACGGGCCACCCGAGACATCGAAGACATCCTCGCCCTCGAGGCGGACGTGGTGGTGCACTGCCCCATGCTCCCCATGCCCTATGATGCCCATGACCGCGATATCGGGCGACTTCTGGAGTCCGGCAAGAATGTCATCTCGATCAACAACTACTTTGAACCTTCCGCCCTTCGTCCGGACAGGGCGCGCGCACTTGAGAAGAGCGCGACCCTGGGAGGCTCATCCCTGGCGGGAACGGGCGTAAACCCGGGATGGGTCGCCGAGCGGATGGCCGCCAGTGCCGCAGCCCTGTGTCTGGAGCATCGCAGCATCAGGACCCGAGAGATCATAGACTGCTCGTCCATTCCCAATGCGGACTATGTCTTTGAGGCCTTGGGCTTTGGGGCACACCTTCAAGACATCAATCTGCTTGACGGTGCCCTGACCCAAACCTTCAATGCCATGTTTTCCCAGAGCGTTGCCGGTCTGGCCCTGCGGGTCGGGCTGGAGCTGGACGGTTTTGAGCCGGATCACGAACTCCATCCCGCAAGGTCGACCCTGGATATTGCTGCAGGCCAGATCGCAGCCGGGACCGTCGCAGCCACGACCTGGCGGGTTCACGGCCTAAGACAGGGCGAGCGCCGGATAACCCATGAGGTCAACTGGGTCATGGACACACTTGATCCTTTGTTTGCTGGAAAGCCGCACTGGGAAATCGTGATCGACGGCCTGCCGGGTCTGTCCATTGCCATGGATCTTGTAGGCAACTCGCCAGAAGGCGTGCGGACAAAGCCCGAACAGTTCGCTGTCGCGGCCATGGTGCGCGAGGCCATACCCAGGATCGTTGCGGCACCTCCGGGACTGTTTCGGCTCTAGAGGAGTTGGAACTTGCCCGCTAACGCAAGCCATGTCACTTTCACTTAAAGACTAAATCGGCAAATGGGGGGAGGGCCATGTCGAACGCACGTGATCCAGAGCTTCAGGCCTTGCTGGACAAGAAGGCCATAGAGGAGGTCCTATTGGGCTTTCTGCGCGGCTGTGACCGTTCCGATCCTGATCTTGTTGCCCGGGCCTATTGGCCAGATGGCTGGGAAGACCATGGCGGAACCTTTGATGGTCCGGCTACCGAGTGGATAGCCCAGGTCAAGGACCGGCTGAGCCGCTCGGTCCTGATGAACCATCTGATGCAGAACCTGCTGATCGAGCTCGACAGCCCCACACGGGCCACGGCCGAATCCTATATTTTGACGGCCGTACGTCCGACGGTTGAAGGCCAAACGTTCGACGTTCGGACCCTGGCCCGCTGTGTGGATCAGATGGAAAAACGCGGATCCGAGTGGCGTATCCTCAGACGGACCCTGTGCTGGGAATGGACCGAGGAACATGAGGTCAACGAGACCTGGGGGCGCGGCACCATAGCGATGAATGCCGCCGTCCTGAGACGGGGAGCCAAGAAGCCACACGATATCATCTACACCGCACGAACGCCTAAGAGTGCAGGAGGCCATCATGGATATTGAGGGATGTGTCGCAATCGTAACGGGGGCCAATCGGGGTATCGGTGAGGCCTTCGTGCGCGTCCTGCTCGAGCAGGGGGCGGCAAAGGTCTATGTGGGTAGCCGTGTCAGAGAGGCAGGCGCCCACCTGGAGACCGAATTCCCCGGAAGAGCCTTTGCCATGGAACTCGATGTCTCCAGACCCGAGCAGATTCTGTCGGTGGCGGCGGCCTGTCAGGATGTATCGGTCCTGGTCAACAACGCCGGTGCGTTTCATGGCCGGTTGTTGATCGGCGCAGACGATATTTCTGCCGCGCGCGAAGAGATGGAGGTCAACTATTTCGGCCCTGTCCTGATGGCCCGTGCCTTCGCTCCGATTCTGAAAGCCAATGGGGGCGGCGCTATACTCAACGTCCTTTCGGTAGGGGGGCTTATCGCCGTGCCGAACATGGGCGGATACAGCCCGTCCAAGTTTGCCATGCGTGCCGCCAGCAGTTGTATCCGCGCCGAACTGGCCGAACAGGGCACTTCGGTCACGGCCCTCATTGTCGGATCAGTCGATACCCGGATGGCGTCTCACGTCCAGGGGGCCAAGGAAAAACCCGAAGACATCGCCCGGGCTGCCATGAAGGGCATCCGCAAGGGAATCGACGAAATCGATACCGACCTTTTTGCCATCGAAAGCCGCGCCGCCCTGGCGCGAGATCCCAAGGGAATGGAACGCAGCATGGCAAGGCTGCTTCACGTCAAAAACCCATCAACCGGCCGCTAGGCATCCCAGTCCTCAGAAGCGAGATTCCATGCCAACCCTCATCGATATTGTTCAGATACTGGCCATCAATTTCGGGCTTTGCCTGGCCTCCTTTGTTCTGTTGTGGGGGCTCGGGGTCCTCATCAGGGACGTCACCTTCATCGACGCCTGGTGGGCGCTCGGCCTGGCCTCCATGGGCGTAGCCACCTATTTTCAGGCAGACGGATCTTCCCAGAGAATGGGGCTGATCCTGGCCCTGGTCTGCATCTGGGGCCTGCGCCTTGGGAGCTACATGCTCTGGCGCTGGCGTGATCACGGACCCGATCGGCGCTACGTCAAGATGATGGAGCGCGCCGGGCAGAAAGGGATCAGTTTCCCCAAGGCGGCCTGGGTCATGGTCTTTCAGCTGCAGGCCCCCCTTCTTTTCGTCGTCAGTCTGCCCGTACAGATCGGCCAGATGTCCCCCACGCCCGTGGCCGTGGGACTGGTCGGCATGATCGGTGCCGGCCTGGCTGTGTTTGGTATTCTGTTCGAGAGCCTGGCGGATTGGCAGATGGTTCGCTTCAAGAAAAATCCCGCCAATCAGGGCCAGGTCATGGACAAGGGTCTGTGGCGCTACACCCAGCACCCAAATTATTTTGGAGATCTCTGCGTCTGGTTTGGCCTTTGGCTGATCGCAGCCGAGACGGGCCTTTTGGGCATTCTCTCGATCGTCGGGCCCATCCTGCTCGTGGTCCTGTTCATCCGCTACAGCGGCGGCGTCTCCTATGAGAAGCGACTCAAGCACACACGGCCCGGCTATGCTGACTATATGGCCCGCACCAGCCCGATGATCCCTTGGCCGCCCAAGAAGGGTGACAATCTATGACCCGTCAGAGACGGCCCCGCCTCATGGCCACGCCCGGCGTGGCCATGCCCAACCCCCGTGCGGTTGGGGCGCTTTTGAACATTCATGCTGAGCGCGATCCATCGCGCCCAGCCCTGACCTTCGAGGGCGTAACCCTGACGCGGGCGGAACTGGCAGCCCGCGTCAACCAACGCGCCAGGACCCTGGCAAGGGCCGGCGTGATCGAGGGTGATTTCGTTGCCATCGCCCTGCCCAACTGTCCTGCCTTCCTCGAAATCGCCTATGCGGTCTGGCAACTGGGGGCTACGCCCGCGCCACTGTCACACAAGCTGCCAGCGGCCGAGGTCGAGGGCATACTCGAACTGTTGCAGCCGCGACTGCTGATTTGTGAAAACCCCGCCCTGGCGGGGAAGTGGACCTATCTGACCCCGGACCAGGCCCTCGACCCCCTGGCCGAGACCTCGCCGCTGCCAGAGATTACATCAAGGCATCTGAAGGCCATTGCCAGCGGCGGGAGCACCGGAAGACCCAAGGTCATCGTTGATCTGGCCCCGGCCCTTGCAGACCCCGATCTTCCCTTGCTGGGGATGGAGCCCGGCGACACCTTTCTCAATCCCGGACCACTTTACCATGCCGCTCCCTTTGGCATGACGTGCTTTGCCCTGGGCTGGGGGCTCCACGTCATCCTGATGCCTCGTTTCGACGCAGAGGAAACCCTTCGTCTGATAGACCGCCATCAGGTCAGCTGGCTGTTCCAGGTCCCGACCATGATGCACCGGATCTGGACGCTGCCCGAGGCCACAAAAGCCAGATACGATGTCAGTTCCATCGACGTGGTCATGCATATTGCCGCCGCATGTCCGCCCTGGCTGAAGGAAGAATGGATCCACTGGATGGGCGCCGCCACCATCTGGGAAATCTACACCGGCACAGAGGCCCTTGGCGGAACGGGAATCCGTGGGGTCGAATGGCTGGACAGGCGTGGATCGGTCGGCAAGGTCCTGCCCGGTTTTGAGATGCTCATCCTTGACGAGGCCGGTCAGACCGTCCCGGCTGGCGAGGTCGGGGAGATTTTCTTTCGTCCACTCAAGGGGCAGGGCACAACCTATCGATATCTGGGTGCGGAGGCCAAGGCCCAGGGGGAGTATGAGACCCTGGGCGACATGGGTTATGTCGATGAAGAGGGCTATCTGTTCCTGGCGGATCGGCGGGTCGACCTGATCGTGACGGGTGGAGCCAATGTCTATCCGGCAGAGGTCGAGGCCGCCATTGATGCCTGGCCAGGCGTCCAGTGCAGCGTCGCGATCGGCCTGCCTCACGAAGACCTGGGGCAGCGGGTTCATGCCATTATAGAAACTGCGGACGGACAGCTGGATGAGGCGGGCCTGATGTCGTTTCTGGCGGAGCGTATTGCGCGCTATAAACAGCCGCGATCCATTGAGGTGACGACAGAACGGCTGCGTGATGATGCCGGCAAGGTCAGGCGCAATGCCCTGCGGGCCGCTCGCCTGTAGTCAGCTGATCGTATGACCCTTGCCAGCCCGGAGCTGGACATTGTCCATCGTCAATCGCCCCTTGCAAACACTGCAGGACATCTTTGCCTCTACTGCGCCCCCGCAGCTATGTGTGATCATGACTTCCGGTCCGGCCTTGTCCCGTAGCCAGTGATCGGCCCAGGCCAGGATCAGGAGGGCGTGGGGATAGAGATCACGCCCCTTCTTGGTCATTCTGTATTCATAGCGCGGCGGAGTGATCTCATAGAGACGCCGCTCGAAGATGCCTGACAGCTCCAGCGTCCGGAGGCGATCACTCAGAATGTTTGACGCAATCCCGAGCATGCTCTGCATCTCGTCAAACCGATGCACGCCGAAGTACTGGGTCGAGACCACAAGGCCGGTCCAACGGTCGCCGAGAAGATCGACGAGCTCGATCGCCGGACTGGTGTCCGTAGCCCGGCGACGGTGCATGCGCTGCACAGGCAATCTCTCCCAACCACGGCCAGGACCCGGGGTAAAGGTGCAGGTGTGCAGGGTCAGCGGATCGCCACAATGGCTGCATGCCGCTTCCGGCAGCATGGGTTTTCCGCAGTCTGTATGAATGAAAACCGTTGGCGCACGCCGCCCCGACACGCCCCAGCGCACGCCCCAGGTCCACATGGCCAGCATGCTGTCGAAAAGATCAGCCCCTCGTGGCGAGAGGTGGTAGGCCATCCGTGCGCCGTCCTCGCGGTGCGGCTTTTTCTTCAAAATCCCATGGCGCTCCAGCGCCTGCAGGCGGCTGGAGAGCGTACTGCGGGCCCCGCCTAGTCGAGCATGGAACTCTTCGAAACGCGTGGCTCCGAGAAAAGCCTCCTGCAACACCAGAAGGCTCCATCGGTCACCGAGAGCATTCAGCGCCCGATTCAGGGAGCTTTTGGGGACCAATCGGGTTTTCGGCGCGCCGCGTGAAGCCATACCTTTGTCTTAACGGCAGGGACGAAGCAGTTTCAAGCGACAGTAAGCTTATGACGCTTGACAATCAGTCCCGCGGTCTCGCGATCAAAGGTGTCAGGCGTTACGCCTTCGGCTCTCAATCCCGTCTTCTGGATCTTGTTGGTTGGTGTCTTGGGAAGCGCGTTTACGACGCGGACAAATCTGGGCACCATGAAATGTGTCATGCGTGGAATAAGCCACTCTATCAGGGCTTTAGGATCGATTTCGGCACCCGGGACGGCTGCGACGCAGACCATGACTTCCTGCTCGCCGCCCGGCATTTCGACACCGTAGGCGGCCGCCTCCCTGACCTGGGGATAGGCCATGACTTCCATCTCGATCTCGACCGAAGACATGTTTTCGCCGCGTCGCCGAATGGCATCTTTCTTTCGGTCGATGAAATAGAAGTTGCCCTCCTCATCGCACCGCATCAGATCGCCGGTATGGAACCAGCCATTGCGCCAGGCCTCAGCCGTAGCCTCGGCATTGCCCAAGTAGCCCGGCGTCAATACCCAGGGGTCATCAGACCTCAGAATGAGCTCCCCGACCTCACCGACGGGCACCTCGATGTCGTGAGCGTCAACAACCCGGGCCTCCATACCCTCCCGGACACGACCACAGCTGCGCAGCGTGGTGTCATTCACCGTGCAGATGAGCGGGCCGGAAGCCTCAGTCATGTTGAAGCCGGAGAGGTAGTCAAAGTCAAAACGACGGGCCAGGGCGATGGTCTCCTCCGTGATCGGCGCGAGGGTCACCATGCGAAGCGGGTTGTCGGCATCGTCAGGCCTTGGCGGTTCCTTTATGAGAAAGGTCGTAAGGGCACCGATCAGCCCACTGCACACCGTTGATCCGGTTTCGCGCACAAGATCCCAGAACCTTGGGGTGTCAAAGGCATCGAACAGGGCCACCGATCCTCCGCATTGGACGGCGGCCGTAATCGCGGAAATCCCGCCCACGTGGAACATAGGCAGATTGACCAGCATTCGGTCCTCACTGTGCATATAGCCATAGGTGACGGCCGCTGTTGTCCACTCCTGAGCATAGGTCGTGATAACTGCCTTTGAGGGCCCTGTTGTACCCGACGTAAAGATGATCACAGGGCAGTCCCAGGGATTGTTGTCTACCGGCACAAAGCCAGACGACGGTGCCGACAGCCCTTCTGCCCCCTCCCAGACCAAGTCCGGCATGACGGCTGCATCAACAGGCGGACCGGTCAGGATCAGTCGCTCAATCCCGCCCAGCGAAAGGTCGGCCAGACGATCGATCAACTGGGGATGAACGATGAAAATCCGGGCCGTGGATGTCTTGATGGCGTGCTCCAGAAGCTTGCCGCGGAAACTGGTATTCAGCGGCGCAAGAGCCGCCCCAGCATAGTTGGCACCGAACCAAGACCTCAGTAGAGCCGGACCATTGGGGGCCCAGGCCGCAACAATGTCACCCTTTTTGACGCCTCGGGCCTGCAAGGCGGCGGCGGTTTCCAAAGCCCGTTGACGTGTCTCAGCCCAGGTCCAGGTCTCGCCGGTCTCGAACCTTATGAAGACCTTGTCGGGCACCTCGGCTGCGAAGCGATCCAGAAGGCGTGGAATGACGCAGCGGTCGGCTGTTGGCGGGGCCGGATCAAACCAGGGGACCTTCTGTTGCTGCGCTGCCTTGCTCATTGATTGGCTCCCTGCCATTCGGACGCTTCTTCCACACTCGCACGAAGGGCGGGCAGTGTGCGGATCAGGATGAAAAGGGCAACAGCAATGGACAGGCCACTGACGATCGCCAGGGCCTGGCCAATATGCTGCGACCCGCCCAGGATGCGGTCACTGAGTGCCGCGACGACGGTGGGCCCAAGGCCCAGCGAGACCAGATTGCCTATCAGGAAATAGATGGCCGTCACCTGGGCCCGAATCTGGTTGGGCGAAACCGACTGCAGAGACGTCGCAGGCAGGCTGTTCATCACCCCGGCCAGGAAGCTGAAGACCCCCAGACTGGCCAGTGCCCAATAGGGATCGGCTAGAAGCGGCGTCGCAACGGCAAAGGGGATGGCACAGGCCAGCGCGATGACCGCCGCGAGAAGAGGGGCATCGGGCCGCCCGGCCACCCCAAGACGATCAGTAAGCCACCCGCCTGCCAGCACCCCCGGAGTGGCCCCGAACAGAAGCACGGCTCCATAGGCAACACCGATCTGTGCAGCCTCCCAGCCATGCTGCCTGATGAAGACAGCCGGGATCCAGGCGAGGTAGGAAATGGCCGCCATCCCGAATATCGAGAACCCTGCAATCATTGCATAAAAGGTTGACCTACGGCTCCACATATAGCGTAGGACGCCGGCCTCGGCGGCAGCCTTGACCACCCCGTAGCGTGGCGGCTCACGAACGATCAGGAACAGAACCGCGATCAGCAGGCCTGGAGCGCCCACCAGGACAAAGGTCTGTTGCCAGGGTGCCAGATGGCCAACCAGGGGCATCTCCAGGCTTCCAGAACGGGCAATCATGTCGATGACACCCCCACCGATCATGAGCGCCAGCCCCGCCCCGATATAGGGCCCCATTGAATAGACAGCGAGTGCGCGCGCGCGCCGGTTGGGTGCGAAATAGTCCGAGATCATCGAATAGGCTGCAGGCGAAAGCGCAGCCTCGCCGATCCCGACGCCGATCCGTGCGGCAAAGAGGGCCCAGAAGCTGTTGGCAAAGCCGCAGGCCACAGTCATGAGGCTCCACACGACTATGCCAAAGAAGATGATCATGCGGCGGCTTCCGCGATCTGCCAGCTTGGCCAGGGGCACGCCCATCAGTGTGTAGAACAGCGAAAAGGCCAGGCCGGCCAGAAGACTGAACTGGGTATCGCTGATGTCGAGATCGGCACGGATCGGCTGGACCAGAAGGCTCAGGATCTGGCGGTCTATGAAGCTTGAGGTATAGGCGATCATCAGGGCCGCCACGGCAAACCAGGCCCAGGCCGGTGAAGGCCATATCCGAGCTGAAGATGGCACGGCAGCCCCCTTGGGGGGCTCGATCTCAACAGACTGCATCATGCCGGATTCATTCTATTCAATCTTAATATGAAAGTATCTTGATAGAGGCCTTTTGTCTGAATTCTAGGCTTTCTTGATCCGGGGCCGGCAGCGTCGCTAGCCCCTGGCCTGCCCTGTACCCGGCCCTGCCCACCATCCGAATCTGTCACCCGATCCGGACAAAGAACAGTGGTGTACTGTGTTTCGTGGATAATCGGGTTGAACGACAGCGCACCAAACTCGGCTGCATCCACCCCCGATCCTGCTCCGCTCCCTCCTCATCCCTACAGATGATCATCATCAGTCTGGTTACACAAGTCATTTGACAGTCTCAATATGCTAGTGACATTGTGTGCCTGAAGCACCCCGGCCAACGGGGGCTCATGGGAGGATTAAAGGTATGGCATTCACAGGTTCTGCAAGCGTATCCGCTCTCTTGATTTCCGGAGTGCTCGCCGCGACACCGGCCCTTGCGGCCCAGGAGGTGCGCGACCCCGGTCCCACGCAGGTTGAAGACATCATTGTTACGGCGACCAAGCGCGAGGAAAGGCTCATAGACGTTCCCCTGGCTGTTACGGCCGTGGGTGGAGAACAGCTGGCCAACTCCGGTGTTACCGACATTCGCGAACTGACGGGCCTTGCCCCTTCGGTTCAGTTCCAGACCCCGGGCGGCGGGGCTGATTCCTCCATCCGCATCCGGGGCATTGGCACCACATCCACCAACCCGGGTCTTGAGTCCTCCGTTGGGGTCGTCATAGACGGTGTTGCCCGGGCCCGGACCGGTGTTGCGCTCTCCGAGCTTGGTGACCTGGAACGGATCGAGGTTCTGCGCGGTCCCCAAGGGACACTCTTTGGGCGCAACACATCCTCGGGCCTGATCAATATCGTCACCAAGGCTCCCGACCCCACGGCCTTTTCGGGGCGAATTGAGGGAACGGCCGCCAACTACTCAAACTTCCGGCTGGCGGGCTCGGTCAACGTCCCGCTTGCAGATGAGGCGGCCCTGCGGCTTGAAGCCAGCCATGAAACCCGCGACGGCTTCTATCCTGACGCCAATAGCGACGAGACCCTGGACAACCTGGACCGGACCTTCCTGCGCGGTAAACTTCTTTATCGCCCGAATGATGCGACCCAATGGCTGTTCAGCGCCGACTTTACCCGTCGGGAGGAAAACTGCTGCGTTGCCGTCCTGGCCATTGCCGGTCCGACCCTGGGTCTTGTGAACAGTCTCTCGGCCGCCCGCGGCCAGATTGGCTATACGTCCACAAACCCCTTTGATCGCGAGGCTTCAAAGAACCGCGGCCGCCGTAATCAGGAAGACATCACCGACTACGGCCTGTCGGCACAGGGCGATATCGATCTGGGCTGGGCCCAGTTCACGACGATCACCTCCTACCGCAGCTGGAAGGCCAACCGCTCCCAGGACTTTGACCACTCCGGTGCAGATCTGGGCTTCTTTGCTCCTGATGGTCTTCAGCAAGGCTTTGACGTCTTTACCCAGGAACTCCGGCTTGCGGGTTCAAGCGGCCC
>JBFZCB010000315.1:0-3447 GCA_041308165.1 Caulobacterales bacterium | reverse complement strand
CAAGGGGAGGGTGGAAGTAGCTGGCATTATCTCCATAGGGCGCATAGGCCAATGGAATCCCGTCTTCGAGTAACAGCACCTTTGTAGAGCGTGTTGGGTTCAAACCACGGATGCCGATGTTGGGGCGAAGACCCAGACCTTCCTCGTCGCGAGGAAAGACACCTGGGACCTGACGCAGGGCATCATTGATCGTGAGCGGCCGTGACCGTTCAATATCCTTCGCTTCAATCGTCGCGCCGGATCCCGGGATTGTCAGCAGATTGCTGCGCTCACCAATCACGATCACATCTGCCAAGCCTGTCGCCGATGCTGCCTCGCCAGGCCCAAGGGCTAGGGCTGACGGGGCTAGGGCTGACGAGGCTTGTGCAAGGGCGCTGCAGGGCAATGCCAAGCCTGTCAGTACGGTCGTGGCAAGCGCAAACGCTTTGAGCATCTCTTGGCCTCAAGGTCATGTTCAGTTCAGGGTTTGGGCTGATAATGAGAATGACTTGTAAAAGCAAGTGGCACCATGTCGCGGACTGGAGGGCCTGCGAAGTCGATCTGTCGCAACCCGTTTGCCTTAGCTTTTGTTGGCAACGCCCTCGGCTGAAACAGGCTCAGCGACTATCCGTTCTGCCCTGGCGATGGCTCACTGGCTCGCGATGAGGGGGTTCAGTCCCCATCCAGCGCCTTATCCCCATCTGTGTATGGTCGTGGCTTTACAGGTGCTAACAGGGCCGTCTGTGGCTTACGCTGTGACTACGCCCCTGCCATTGGCCATGGAGCGGTTGGCATTGAAACGCCGGGTAGAGCGCCTTTGCGTGAGGTTCCGGCTTTCTGGGAAGCGGCCATTGCTTAAACGCAAGGGTGCCGGTTCAAGGGGCTTGCCGCGTTCTGTCGGTCCAGCCACCCTTGGATCATGATCATCCTGTCCCTCTTAGTCCCTATCCTCTTGGCCTCCGTGACCCCGGAACAGGCGTTTGTCTGCACACCCACAAGGGTCTGGGATGGCGATGGTCCAATCTGGTGTGCAGAGGGGCCCAGGATCAGACTGGCCGGAATTGCCGCACGTGAAATGGACGGAAGTTGTACACAGGGGCATCCTTGTCCGTCAGTGTCTGCCACAGTGTCACGCGACGCTCTTGTGAACCTTGTCGGTTTGCGTGCGGGCGTTCATCCTCAGGGTCATATTCTTGTCCGTGGGCCGGCACTGTCTTGCCGAAGTGTGGGCTCTTCGAGCCGTAATCGCATTGTCGCTTGGTGTGTATCTCCGACCCGGGGCGACTTGTCTTGCGCCATGGTCAGGGGAGGTTGGGCGCTGAGGTGGGAACGATACTGGCGAAATCATCAATGCTGAGAACGGTTGTCTAGGGGCAGCGACTGAACTTGCTCTTGCGTCCGTCATCATAGGTCCAGGTGAGGCTGTCTGGTGTAACGTCCATGAGCGTTACCCTTGTGGTACGCGGGGACGACCCCTCCTCTGAGGGGCCAAGTCCAGCATGCTCTATGTCCGAGGCCGTTATGGTCAGTGTCTCTCCAGAGAGTTTCCAGTTCCCGACTGATCCCTCGTCGAAATACTCGCCCGAGGATTCAAGTGTGAAGGGTTCTCCGCTGTTGCATTCACCACCCGCATTCACCCAGCTACCGGCGACTGAGGCCATAGATGGTGCAGATGAAGTTCGATCAATAGACAAAGGTGTATCCCCACCAAGCCCAGAGTTGGATTGCAAAATGGCATCGTTAGCTTCGGCAATAGTGGCTACTGGCTGATCTCCTGGCCTGGAATCAGCCGTGCTGTCGGGTCTGAAGGCTTCTCCCATGAACAGGGCTGCTACAACCGCTGCTGAGATGGCCATCAGGCAAAGGGTTATCAGCTTGGCAGGCTTCATTTTCCTATTACCCTTTGTAAATAATGACGTCTAACTGTCTTAATATGAACTGTCATTGGACGTCCATGTTATGGCCCAGGGGTCCATTTCGGACTTGATCTTCACGCTAGGTCTCTCTTCTTGATAGGGAAGACCCTAATGGGCTTGGGTGGGCTGTGACAGCACCATGGATGTGGTGTTAGGGCACCATGTGCTTGACGTGCCCCCCTGAAACTCCTCCAGCAATAGCTAGAGTCCGCCCCCCATAAGGGCGGACATCATGACCGGTCTCATGGCGGAACACCTTGTGCTACAGCCCTTTCCACAGAGCGATTCATCCAGAGACGTCCATGACCGATAGCCTGACCATCCGCCAGCCCGATGACTGGCACCTTCATCTGCGGGATGGGGATATGCTCAAGCTTGTGGCCCCCTACAGCGCACGTCAGTTCAGGCGAGCGATCGTCATGCCCAATCTCGTTCCGCCGGTGACGACCGTGGCCGCGGCTGTCGACTATCGTCGCCGCATTCTCGATGCCGTTGGTGCGGGGAGTGATTTCGAGCCCCTGATGACAGCCTACCTCACCGACACGATCGACCCCGATGAGATCTCTCGAGGATTCGAACAGGGTGTGCTGACGGCTTGCAAGCTCTATCCGGCGGGAGCGACTACCAATTCGGAGTCAGGTGTCACCGATATTCGCAAGATTGATGCTGTTCTCGCCCGCATGGAGGCGATCGGCATGCCCCTTTTGATCCATGGCGAGGTCACGACGAGTGATATTGACATATTCGATCGCGAGCGTGTCTTCCTCGAGCGAATCCTGGGTCCCACAATGGATCGGTTCCCTGAACTGAGGATTGTGCTGGAGCATATTACGACGGCTGACTCGGTCCGGTTTGTCCTAGCCGGAGGCGACAATATCGCTGCGACCATTACCGCCCATCACCTGCGGATTGACCGCAATGACATGCTGGCTGGAGGCATTCGCCCGCATCTCTATTGCTTGCCCGTTGCCAAGAGGCGAACCCATAAGGAGGCACTTCGCGAAATCGTGACGACTGGAAGTCCCAAGTTCTTTCTAGGCACCGATTCCGCTCCGCATGCCCGCTCCGCCAAGGAGAGTGCCTGCGGTTGCGCGGGTATCTTTTCGGCACCCGTCGCTTTGGAGAGTTATGCCCAGACCTTTGATGAGTTGCAGTGCCTGGACATGCTGTCTGGCTTTGCCTCCGAACATGGACCGCGCTTTTACCGACTGCCTCTCAATGAGGGCACAGTGACCCTGGAGCGGTCAGGGCTGAAGGTGGCTGACCTGATCGACCCTGATGGTTTCTCAATCACTCCATACCATGCCGGAGAGCGTCTCGACTGGCGTCTGGCGCGGTAGGGAAAAAGATCTGATCTAGCCCCATACGACACTAAGCATTCTTGCAGTGTTGCGCAAGGATCCGGCTGGTCGGTGACGGCTCAGGGTTTTGAAGAAACCCGGGCATTGGCCGAGGAACGGGGCATCAGTTCGCGACAGGGAAGGCACCCAGGCCGGGGTTCGGATTCGGTTCGATCGGAGCGTCTAGGACCCTATCGTCAGTGCCTCAGCTC
>JBFZCB010000314.1:0-4173 GCA_041308165.1 Caulobacterales bacterium | reverse complement strand
GGGAGAGCCCCCCCGGGCCCAGCAGGGCATACCGCTCATCGGACTGAAGGGCTCGGGGGCCGGAAGGCTCCGGGCCGGAAGGCTCGGGGCCGGCCTGTCTGGGCCTTTGCCATCAGGACGTTTGAGCGGGCCTTGCGCATCACTTTCCCTGGCCCGCTTCACACACTAGTCTCGAACCACCCCAGAAGGAGACCCAATCATGCGCTGGCGTGGCGGACAGGAAGGCGGCGGCGGCATTGAGGATCGCCGTGGAATGGGCGGCGGAAGCCCGATTGCCGGCGGAGGCGTAGGCATCGCGGTCATCGCCCTGATCGGATATTTTGTGTTCGGCATTGATCCGGCGACCACCACCCAGCTGGCCAGCCAGCTTGGAGGCGCAGGTCAGTCCGAGCGCCAGCAGGGTGTCGAGGGCACACCCCGCGACGAGGCCGGCCGCTTCGTCGATATCATCGGGGGCAATGTCAATCAGGTCTGGACCTCACAGCTGAGGGGTTACGAGCCCCCCGATGTGGTCATCTATACCCAGGGTACACCCACGGGCTGCGGCTATGGCCAGTCCGCCATGGGCCCCTTCTATTGCCCGGCTGACCGCACCATCTATCTGGATCTGGATTTCTGGCAGCAGATGGAGGCCCTGGGCGGTTCCAGCGCCGACTTTGCCAAGGCCTATGTCATTGCCCATGAGTTCGGCCATCATATCCAGACCCTGACTGGCGCCTCCCAGGACGTTCGCCAGGCCCAGCAGCGCGCTCGCAGCCAGGCCCAGGCCAACCAGCTTTCCGTAGCGCTTGAGCTCCAGGCTGACTGCTACGCCGGGGTCTGGGCTGCCAATGCCGCCAGGGCCTCCGGCGGCGAGGTCGCGCTTGAGCCCGGAGATCTGGAAGCCGGTCTAAAATCCGCCGGTGCCATTGGCGACGATACGCTCCAGCGCCGATCCGGCGGACGGGTATCGCCGGAAAGCTTTACCCACGGAACCTCGGCCCAGAGGATGGAATGGCTTCAACGTGGCTACCAGACCGGCAATCCTTCGGCCTGCGATACTTTTGGGGCACTGTGAACCGCGCCTGAGTGCTTGTTGCAGCGCACGCGCGAGGGCATGATCAGCGTCGTGACCCAAACCACTCCCCAGAGCCCGACCCCGAGCGTGCGTACGGCCGCCTGTGCCCTTTCCCAGGCGCGCCGCATCGTGGTCAAGGTCGGGTCATCGCTCGTCGTCGATGCTGCCAGTCGCACACCGGCAGCCGCCTGGCTTGAGGCTCTGGCAAACGATATTGCCGACCTGCGCCAGGAGGGTCGTCAGGTCGTGATCGTCTCTTCAGGTGCCGTGGCCCTCGGACGCGGACGACTGAAGCTGACCCGCAATGCCCGCCTTGATGAAAAACAGGCTGCAGCTGCCGTCGGCCAGTCCCTGCTCATGCGCGAATGGGAAGCGGCCCTGGCCCCACATGGCCTGACGACGGCCCAGGTCCTTCTCACGCGGGACGATACCGAGCGCCGGCGTCGCTGGCTCAATGCCCGGGCGACCCTCGAGGCCCTCCTCAATCTCGGAGCCATTCCTGTCGTCAATGAGAACGATACGGTCGCCACAGAAGAACTGCGCTACGGCGACAATGATCGCCTAGCCGCCCGCGCAGCCCAATTGATCCGGGCCGATCTCCTGATCCTGCTTTCAGATGTCGATGGCCTCTATACGGCCGATCCGCGTCGTGACCCCCAGGCCTGCCATATTCCACTGGTCGAGACCCTGAGCCCCGAGATCATGGCCCTGGGAGGGGGTGCCAACGCGGACGCTGATGTGGGAACCGGCGGAATGGCCACCAAGCTTCTGGCCGCCCGTATTGCTCGCTCTGCCGGTTGCGCAACCCTCATCGTGTCCGGCCTTGCGCCCAACCCCTTGTCTGGCGTGCGCAATGGGACCAGGGCGACCCTGTTCACGGCACCCGCCACCCCTCTTGCGGCCTATAAACAATGGATCGCAGGCAGTCTCGAACCGACAGGAACATTGGTTGTCGATGATGGAGCAGCCAGAGCCCTGATCGCCGGTCGTAGCCTCCTTCCCTCCGGCATAACCCGGATAGAGGGCCGGTTTGACAAGGGAGACAGCGTCCATCTGCAGCGACTGGATGGGTACATTCTGGGAGTGGGTCTGGCGGCCTATGCCGCCGAGGAAATGATCCGCATCCAGGGTCGCCATTCCAAGGAGATCGAAACCCTGGTCGGCTACAAGGGGGCGGGCGTCGCCATTCACCGTGATGATCTGGTTCTGGAGACACCCTGATGCCCAAGGTCATCCCTTCCCCAAAGCCCTCAACTGACGAGGATATTGACGCCCTGATGGCCCGTATGGGGCGCATGGCCCGTGCAGCCGCCGCACCGCTCTGCGCCTCTTCCGCCAGCCAGCGCAGTGCAGCCCTCAGTGCCATTGCCACGGCCCTGCGTGCCGACGCAGGCTCAATCCTGGCGGCCAATGCCAGCGATGTAGAGCGCGCTCGAGCCAACGGGGTCAGTGAGGCCCTGATTGACCGACTGATGCTGAACGCCGATCGTGTCGAGGCCATGGCCCGGGCTGTCGATGAGGTCGCCGCCTTTGCCGATCCCCTGGGCGTCGAAACGGCCCGATGGTCCCGGCCCAATGGGCTGGACTTTGCCCGCGTTCGAACCCCCCTTGGCGTACTTGCCATCATCTATGAGAGCCGGCCCAATGTAACAGCCGATGCGGCCGCCCTATGTCTCAGGTCCGGGAATGTCGCCATTCTCCGATGTGGCTCGGACTGTCTGGACAGCGCCCGTGCCATCCATGCCTCGGTTACCCAGGGCCTTGAGACGGCCGGCCTGCCTGTTGAGGCCGTTCAGCTGGTCCCCACGACTGACCGCGCTGCGGTCGGGGCCCTTCTTGGCGGACTTGAGGGCAACATCGACCTCCTCATACCGCGCGGCGGCAAGAGCCTGGTGGCTCGGGTCCAGGCTGAAGCGCGTGTCGCGGTCCTCAGCCACCTAGAAGGGCTGAACCACACCTATGTGCATCAAGCGGCCGACGCCGACATGGCACGCCGCCTTGTCGTCAATGCCAAGATGCGACGGGTATCGGTCTGCGGTGCAACAGAAACCCTCCTGATTGACGAAGCCGCGGCCAGCCGCCTTCTGGTTCCACTCTGCAAAGCCCTCACGGCCGCAGGCTGCGAACTCAGGGGCGACGATCGGGCCCGCAGCCTTGTGCCGTCAATGGGGATAGCCACTCAGGCCGACTGGAGCACTGAATATCTGGCCCCCATCCTGTCCATCCGCGTCGTCGACAACATGGCGCAGGCCATCGACCATATCCGTCTCTATGGCTCGGGTCATACCGAGGCCATTGTCACCGAGGATAGCGAGGCTGCGGCGGTTTTCCTCAATTCTGTCGACAGTGCCATCGTCATCTGGAACGCCTCCACACAGTTTGCTGATGGAGGCGAATTCGGCTTTGGCGGGGAAATCGGAATCTCCACAGCGCGCCTTCATGCCCGCGGACCGGTCGGGGCCGAGCAACTCACCAGCTATAAATATGTCGTAAGGGGGACAGGCCAGACCCGGCCCTAAGCCTTGGCCTGAGCCCTTCGAGGACCGTGGCCTCAGGGGGCGTCATCAAAGACGGGACCCCGGTCTTCTTGGCCACCCATCATCCCGCCAGCGGCGTCGCAATTGTTCTGTTCCACTCGCGCTCACGGGCCTGGCCGGTGTGGCATCAGCCTCGATTGAGCTCGGCGTGAGAGCACGCTAGAGGCACAGCGGAACCTTCCGTTCCCGAGACACCGGCAATCCAAAACACCCATGCGCATCCGCCTTGCCCACCTGAACAAGAGATTCGATGCTGATGGCCAGACCTTCACCGTCGACTTCGAAGTCTTTGCCACATCAAGCCGTTCCTGCCTGACGGCAGAGGGCCGGATCCTGGCGACCGATGCTCTCAACTCGTCGGATCCGGACAACCTTCGCAACCATCACCTTGTGTTCACCCAGCCCGGCGGGTCGATCCTCGAGGTGGAGATCGGCCCGGCCAACAGCTGGGGCTATGGTGCAAACGCGCGACTGAACGGCGAAATCATCTTTGAGACCCATCCCGGGAAAACCCTCGGCTACGGACCCCGGATGAAGGGTTTGAACGCCTGGCTGGACAGCCAGAACACAGGTGAGAAC
>JBFZCB010000313.1:0-2831 GCA_041308165.1 Caulobacterales bacterium | reverse complement strand
AGAGCGGCTGCCAGAGCGGCCAGCCCCTCCTCGAGGGCGCGCAGGCGCGCTTCTGCCCGCGTCAGGCCAGTCCGAAGCGTGGACGCATCCCGTGCCCGCTCATCAAGCTGGAACGTGAGACGCTCGTTATCGGCGTTCATCCGCTGGACCGTCTGCTCGAGATCGCCGAGGCGACGATCCATGAGCGCCACCTGACCTTGCAGTTGGATCACTTCGGGATCCGGTTCCACCAGCACAGGCTGGCCTACCGAATTTCGCTGGGTCAGGGCCCGTTCAAGACGCCGGACATTGCGATCCAGGGTGTCGAGCCGGCGGACATCCCACTGCACGGCTGGCAAGGGAGCCACCTGGGAGACGGCTACACCGCCGACAAGGCTGACGCAGAGTCCGGCCAGAAGCAGGGAGCGATGGAAAGGGCTTATCTTCATGGTCCCCTAGGTTTCACCGATTTGCGGCCTCCGCAAGGCGTCATGAACCGAGACCCAGCAGGATAATACCGACCAGAAAGACACTGATGACCAGCAGGGCGAAGAACAGAAGGGCGACCGTCCGCCAGAGAGCGGAAAATATCGACAGACTATAGGTACCCTTGAACTGGCTGAACATGTGAACCGGGACCCACAGGACCAGAAGGCTTGCAATCATGCCCGTGAACCCGTTGTCCCATCGAGCGATGATCCCGATCACCATGCTGATCATGGCCATGAACGTCAGGGAATAGAGAACAAAGACACCATGGTCATACCAGGTGAACCCCCGTCTCCAGGCAACAAGGAGCCAGACAAAGGGCATGGAGAGCGGAACAAGCAGAAAGGCGAACTTGTAGAGGGTCTGCTGGATTTTATAGATGGCGAAATCCGGATTAGCCAGTTTTTCCAGTATCTTGGCCTTCATCTTTTCGTCGCCAATACCGATCTTGACCGGTGCATCGTTAACCGAGCCGTTGATGCGCATCGGCTGGCTTTCGCCGCCAACATCCGAACTGCCCCGGCTGTCATTGACAGCATCAACCAACTCGGCCTGCCAGCTTCCGACCTCACGCCCATCCGTGCGCGGACCTAAAGTCTTTGCCGCCTCAAGCCGCTCCACGGAGGACCGTAGGCCGGCGGCAGCCGCTTCCGCGCCGATGAGGACCCCCTGCGCACCCGGTTCACCTGCCTCCACCTTGGCTCGGGCCTCCACGACCGCCTGATCCGCTTCGGCGACGGCAAGGCGCGCCTCGGCAATCCGCTCATCAAGCGGCGGTGCCTTGACATCGATGCCGCCGGCAAAGCTGAGCAGGAAGAACATGATGAAGACGGTGAACAGGAACATCGCCAGGGGCGACACGTACCGGGTGCGCCGACCTTGAATCCACTCGCGCGTCAGCCGCCCGGGATTGAAGGCCAATAGGGGCAGGGTCCGCCAGATGCGGCCGTCAAAGTGCATCACTCCGTGCAAGAGCTCCTCGCCCAGATGCAGAAGCGTGCGGTGCACGTGGGTTGGCTGGCCGCAGTTGGAGCAGAACTTGCCCGAGGTTGGCGCGCCGCAATCCGAGCAGATCCCGGTGTGAGGCTCGCCCGCATGACCCTCAGGCTTCTCGATAGCGCCCGCTACCAGACCGCCGGTCACTGCTCCGCCCGCCGCTTCAATATCCATCTCAGGTCCCCGCCTCGCTTCGCAGACCTTGACCGTGCGCGCATTGCAAGGTCAAGCCGAGGATAGCCCCTCCAGACAAGAAAGGGCACCGACCCTTCAGGATCGGTGCCCTCGGATAGAGACCTGCAAAGCCAGGTCCTAGTCGTTTCGAAGTCTAGAAGGCTCCCGAGACAATCGCGGTGCGGCCGTTGCGGTTACGGGCCCAGGCCTCCTCGTTTGAACCAGCCGCTATTGGGCTTTCCTTACCGAAGCTGATCGTATCGATCCGGCCCGCCGGTACACCCCGGTTCACCAGATAGGTGCGGATGGATTCGGCCCGGCGGGCTCCGAGTGCGAGGTTGTATTCGCGCGTTCCGCGCTCATCCGCATTGCCCTCGATCCGGACATTGATCTGGGGATAGCGGGCCAGCCAGGCAGCCTGGGCATCCAGGCGAGGGAAGGCTTCAGGATTGATCTGGTAGGAATCGAGGTCGAAATAGACGCGGTCTCCGACATTGACCACGAAGTCCTGCTCGGAGCCTGGACGGACAGCACTCGGGGCACCGGTGACCGGACCTGTATTCGCGCCGGGGTAGACCGGACCAACCGGCGGAGCGGGCGGCGTATTGGGTACAGCGGGCTCCACTGGCGGCTTGGGCGTACAGGCAGCCATTGAGGCCGCAACGAGGCCTATGGCGGCCATCTTGAAGAGGGTGGCAGATGTCGTCATCGAAATCGTCTCCTGTCTTGTCTCCCGCCAAAGGGCGGGACGGGCATGGCATTTGAGAAGGCTTAGCCTTTCGGCCTCGGGTGGCAAAATAGTGGTGTCATAGAACACTGTAACGCATTGTCGGGGATTAGGTGTCCAGACCGATCTGACCTTGTTCTATGAGGGACAGCTATCTGGACCCTGATCAAGACCAAGATTGGCTGGAGCCGCGTCTAGAAGCGGGGACCAGGCGGGGTCTGACCCCCGGCCCTGATAGGCCGATTGCGCAATGACCCTCCCCGAAAGATCCACCATCCACAGGTTGGTGCTTCCGCCGCGGGTCTGACGCGCGAACATCAGATATCGTCCATTGGGTGCCCAGGATGGGCCTTCTTCGAAATAGCTGTTCGAAAGCAGGCGCTCACCCGAACCGTCGGCATTCATGACACCGATCGAGAAACGGCCGCCCGATGCCTTGGTGAAGGCAATCAGGTCGCCCCTGGGG
>JBFZCB010000312.1:0-12405 GCA_041308165.1 Caulobacterales bacterium | reverse complement strand
ACCCGGACTTGGTGAAGGGACGAAGGCAACGGTTCGACCGGGTCTTTGTCCCTTCACTCAATTCTGCCGCCGGGCTGGACGTCTGGCGACACCGTCCGGGGCCGAAGCGCACCCTGGTGGTGGCCAGCGTCGGCAGAGACTCGATCCAAAAATGACTATCGCTATGGGTAGGCGGCGAACGGCTTTCCTTCGCCTTCGCGGCCCTCTAGCCTGTCGACCATGCTGTGGGATCAAAAACATAAGTTTCTTGCAAGTCGACGGACCGTCCTTAGCGGCGCAGCGGCTAGCGCCGCCTTGGCCATGGCGGGATGCGAGGACAGGTCAGCCCCCGTCGATGACCAGGGACGTATCCGGCTGCGTTTTGCCACCGACTGGCGCGCACAGGCCGAGCATGGCGGCTTCTATCAGGCCGTGGCCTCGGGTGCCTATGAAAAACGCGGTCTCAATGTCGAGATCATCCAGGGTGGGCCAGCCGTCAATGTGCCCCAGCTCCTGGCTTCAGGGGCGGTAGAGCTCGGCATGGGCTCCAATAGTTTCATCCCCTTGAATCTTGTGCAGGAAGGGGCGCCCGTCAAAGCCGTCGCCGCCTTCTTCCAGAAGGATCCGCAGGTTCTCATTGCCCATCCCGATCCGGCGCTCGAGGGTATCGGTGACCTCGTCGACAGGCCAATACTCCTGTCTGATGCTGCCCGCACAGCCTGGTGGCCGTGGCTGAAGGCCAAGTACGGTTTCAGTGATGAGCAGGTTCGCAAATACACATTCAACCCGGCACCCTTCCTGGCAGATCCTCGTGCGGTACAGCAGGGCTATGTCACAAGCGAGCCTTTCACCATTCGCCGGGAAGGAAGGATCGAACCCAAGGTCTTCCTACTGGCGGACGATGGTTATGAATCCTATGCCACCCTTGTCCTCGCGCCAGACGGATTTGCGCGCGATAATGCTGTGGCCCTGCGATCATTCATCGCAGCCTCCGCCGAAGGCTGGCGAGACTACATGAACGGCGATCCGACCGCAGCCAACACCCTCATCAAGCGCGATAATCCGGAGATGAATGACACCATTCTTGCTCAGGCCAGAGAGGCCATGAATGCGAATGGCCTGGTCGAGGGCGGAGATGCAGCGCTCTACGGACTAGGGGCCATGACGACAGAGCGCTGGCAGGCCTTCTTTGAGGCCGTCTCCTCGACCGGTGTCTATCCCTCAAACCTGAACTGGCGTGACGCCTTCACCACCGCCTTCCTGCCCGGCCGTGGCTGAGCAGGATTCTGCACCACTGGTTGTCCTGGAAGGGGCCGAGTTACATTACGGTCCGGATCGGATTCTAGGGCCCTATTCCCTCACGCTCTCACAAGGAGAGATCGTCGCCGTTGTGGGAGCCTCTGGCGCGGGCAAATCCAGCCTGCTGCGTCTTTTGGCCGGGCTTGAAACAGCCAAGGGCAGGGCCGAGAGCAGGGTCGCGCCAGGCCGCACGGGGTTTGTATTTCAAAGCCCCACCCTCATGCCATGGGCAGATGCCCGCACCAACACCGCCCTTCCCCTGGAATTGTGTGGACTGAGTGCGCACGAGGCCCTGCAGCGTGCTGACCAGGCCCTGGCCGAGGTCGGGCTCGCCGATCATGCCCGCCAGCGCCCCCATGCGCTTTCCGGCGGCATGGCCATGCGTGTCGCCTTGGCTCGGGCCGTCGTCACCGATCCCCTTCTGCTCTTGCTGGATGAACCGTTCGCGGCCCTGGATTCGGTGACAAGACGACGGCTGATGGAACAGCTGCATGTCCTGTGGGATATCCGCCGTCCGACCGTGGTTTTTGTCACTCATGATGTCGAGGAGGCTGTCTTCCTTGCCGCACGCGTCGTCGTTCTAGGACCTGGGGGTCGGACCTATCGAATACATGAGACGCCTGGGCCCCTGCCACGCCCACCGGACTGGAGGGCCGAGGGCCGTTTTCGGGCCACGGTCGAAACCGTTGCAGCAGACCTTGCGGCGGCCATGGACAAGGCTACGCCGGAGCGAATGTCGTGAGCCGTATCTCAACTGTGGCGGCTCCGGCCCTTCTCCTTGCCCTGCTCATCGGCCTGTGGGCCGGTATCTGCAGCCTGTTCAACCTGCCAGCCTATCTCCTGCCGACACCCTGGGCTGTGGCAGAGGCGCTCGTCATGCGTGCTCCGCAACTCGGCACTGCAGCGCTTCAGACCATATGGATGGCCGTACAGGCCCTACTTTTATCCAGTCTGCTTGGAGGCGGCCTGGCTGTGCTGCTGTCGCTGAGCCGGACGGCTGAACGTGCCGCACGGCCCCTCGCCATTGCCCTGCAGGTTACGCCCATTGTGGCCATCGCTCCCCTGGTCCAGATCTGGGTCGGCCTGGACCGGGCCGACATGGCCGTCGTCATCCTCGCGGCCTGTGTTGCCTTCTTCCCGATCTTCTCTGGCGTACTGACCGGCCTTAAATCAGCCGATCCCGACCTGGAGAGACTTTTTGACCTTTATGGTGCCTCCCGGCTCCAGCGTCTTGTGAGATTGCGAATGCCCTCGGCCGTCCCCTTTGCCTTCGAAGGTTTGAGGGTCGCGGCCGGCCTGGCGGTCATCGGTGCGGTGGTGGCGGAGTTTGTGGCTGGAACCGGCGCTACGCAGGGCCTGGCCTGGCGGCTCCTGGAAGCCGCCAACCGTCTTCGTACGGCCGAAATGATTGCGGCTCTGGTCTGGCTGGCCGCTCTGGGGCTCAGCCTCAATGGCCTGATTGCCCTGACGGCCCGATACCTTGCACCCGACCACACCGACCCGCGATCAATCTCCCGACGTTAGCCCGTGGTTAAGGGCAACTGTTTATGATTGGGCGACGTTCCATGTGAGCGGGAGCAGAACCTTTGCGTATACAACTCCTTCGTCTCCGGTGCTTGCCGGTCCCGGGCCGACTAGCCTGTCCAAGCACGACCCGGCCGGGAGGCGCGCGTCCGCTGGCTTTTTCTGCCAGCTTGGTCCTGGGACTGCTGTCCGTTACGCCGGCCCTGGCCCAGGATGGAATGCGCTATCTCTCCTGGTCGGGAAAGACCACCAACGCTGCGCCTCTCGCAGCGGCGCAGCGCCCACAACCTGCCAGCGCCCGCTACCCGTCGATCCGCACGCCGGGAGCACGCTCTTCCCGTTATAGCCCCTCTGTAGCCTCAGGCGGGCTGACACCAGCCAATGCCTGGATGAACCCTTCTCCCCCATCGCAGCCCATGGGGCCGGCCATCCAGCCCCAGCCTTTCCAACACCAACAGCAGGGGCTGGAGGCACCGCGCGCCTTCGCCTCCCCCCTCGTCCCGGTCCAGGCCCGGCCGGCCCAACTGCCAGGCCAGCCCGTCAGCGTACCCCTGAGCGCCCTGATCCCCCAGCCGATGCCAGGACCGCACTACCAGCAACAGCAAAGGCGTCTGCAGCAGCCCCAGGCCGCGTCCGGGCCCGCCTGGACCCAACCCGGCTATGCGCCTCAGGTCATTGGACAGACCGCGTCCTCTGTTGCACCCCAACCGACGCAGCAGCCGGCTCGGGCGCAACCCCAGCTGCAGAGAGGGCCCGAGCCGGTACCCATGCCGGCGCCGTCACAGGGCGGCCCGGGCTCAACAGCATGGGCCAGCCACCAGACCGCAAACTCCGATGATCCCGCCTTTGATCCGATGGCGCCTCGCCGGGATGCTCCGATCTTCAGGATCCAGGGTGCCCAGCCGCCTCCCCTGCAGCCGCCTCCACCCCAGAACCAGGCACAGACCGCTTCCAACGTCTCAGGCGAAGGACCCGGACGCAACAGTGCCCGCTTCTATTCCCTGCACCGTGCGGCAGGCCTGCAACCCGACCGGACGGAGTTGCCTGAGAGTGTCTATGCGGTGATCCCGGAAAGCGCCTTCTTCGATGCTGCTCGCACAGATCTCGCCGAGCCCCCGCCACCTCCGGTCCAGACACGTACGTTCAACGGGCGCGTCCAGGCCATCAATCCGGGTGGCAACCCCAGCCTGCCATGACACAGCCCTCAACATCACCAATGGCCGGCCGCACCGAGGCCACGGTCGCGCCTGAGGCTACACAGTCCCGGCTTCCTGAACTGATCGCCCTTGCCCAGGAGCCCTCCAGCGACAACCGACGTGCACTTTTGCGCGAGCTTACGGATACGTTCTTTGGAACCCCGACGCGCAGTCTGGCTGAACAGACCCTTTATGATGACCTGCTGAGCGGGCTTGCAAAGGAGATGGAGGCCAGTGTCCGGATCGAACTGTCCCAGCGTTTTGCCTCGGCCCCTGACGCACCGCGAGGACTGATCCTTCGCCTTGCTTCTGACGAGGCGGAGGTCGCAATTCCGGTACTGAGCTCCTCACCCGTGCTTGAACAGTCTGATCTTGTTGCGATCGCTCAATCCCATGGACAGGCACACCTGCGAGCCATGTCCGGCCGCAGTGATGTCAGCGAAGCCCTTTCTGAGGTGATCGTACAACGGGGCGACGATATTACTCTGGGCACTCTGTTGCGTAATGATGATGCGCAGCTTTCGCATGCCACTGCCCGCACCGCTGTCGAGCGAGCCAAGGCCAATCCCAACTTGCACGAAGCCGCCATCGAGCGCCGCAATCTGCCACCAGATCTCCTGAACGACATGTATTTTGTTGTTGAGGCCCGACTGCGTCAGCGGATCCTGGAACAGAATGCCCGCCTCGGTCCTGAGATCGTCGAACAGGCCCTTTCTGCGGCACATAACCGCGTCGCCGCCGAAGACGGTGTTTTACCGGCAGACTATATCCAGGCCGTCGCTCAGGTCGATGCCCTCCAAGCTGCGGGGCCTATCTCTCCCCAGACCCTGGTTCGCCTTCTGCGCCAGACGTCCCGCACCCCCTTCCTCATCGCGCTTGCCCGGCTGGCCGATATCGACCTTGTGCTAGCCTCACAGATCGTGGAACGCCGCGAGATCGACGCCCTTGCGGTTCTCAGCAAGGCGGCGGACCTTGATCGAGCTCTTTTCATGACGCTGGTGGTCGTCATCCTCGGGGACGAAGGCACCAACGCCATGGGTCGCGCCCAGGAATATGGAAAGCTCTACGGGGACCTGACACGCGAACAGGCCATGAGGACCGTTCGCTTCTGGCGCATGCGCAAGGGTGTGAAGGCAGCCTAAGGCTTCCGTTCTGATCAAAAATACCCGGTTCTGCTGGCCGTCATGAGGGCGTTCTCGAGGACGTGGCCTGGGCTGGTCGTAGCCTGGGATGATCGTAGCCTGGGATGATCGGGCGTCGAACGATAGACGTCCGGTCAGCTGGGTCGTCACGGGACCTCGCCTGTTGCCAAGCCCCAACCGGAATAGAGGTCTCGTCCTTCGACATTCAGGAAGAACAAAGAGCCCGCTGTTGAGGACAACAGCGGGCTCTTTGACACTCTTGGGCTTTTGGAAGCTTTACTTCTTGGCGCGCGTTGCCCTGGCCGGCTTGCGGCCGCCTTGACCCAGACCCATCTGTTTAGCCAGATCCGAGCGAGCCTTTGCATAGTTAGGCGCAACCATAGGGTAGTCCTTAGGCAGGTTCCACTTGGAGCGGTAGTCTTCGGGACTCATGTCATACTTGGTGCGCAGATGTCTCTTGAGGGACTTGAACTTGCGACCATCCTCTAGACAGATCAGGAAGTCGGGGCTGATCGACTTGCGAACAGGCACAGCCGGTTCTTTAGGTTCAGGTGCGGCCTCAACCGGGCCACTGGTGACCTGCGACAAGGCAGCATGGATGCTTGCGATGAGTCCTGGAAGTTCACTGGCCGAAACACTGTTGTTGCCAACATAGGCTGACACGATGTCAGCGGTCATCTCCAAAAGTTCGCCTTTTTCGGCAGCAATCAAACTATCCAACGCAAAATCTCCTCTTACGACCTTTTGAAGATCATCAATGTCCTTAGACGCAGTAAGTTTTCTATTCGTCCAAAGCAACGAGAATATGGTCTAATGTTCCCGAAATGGGGAGCAAGCTGGATAACAGTTCTTTACATATTTTACTTGAAGTTGTCGGAGAGCGCCATCATGGCCGCCCGCTCGGGAGCGGAGTATTCATCAAGCGCGCTCTCGTCGCCATCGCGAATCGCTTGCAACAAAGCCGGAGTGAGCGCTGATGAAAGTGACCAGTTCCAGTAGCGCAGAACCGTTTGCGCGCGATCGACAGCAAGCATCTCGTAGGTAACAAGGACCTGGTCCCAAGCGGGATGAACCATGCCTTCAGCCGTAACCTCGGGGCGTCGCATGGATCGCCACAGATTGAGCAGGTCAGTCCGTGAAAGCCCGGTACCCTTGCACAGGATCGCTAGCGGCTCCCCACCCAGATCTCCCAGAATCTTTGCCCCTGTCAGCGGCTTGATGCCAGACAGGTAGGCAATCTCGGCCGCCACTTCCCGGTTCAGCCCCACCTCAGCGGCGACGGCGATGGCATGTTCCAGGCTGTCGTAGGGACTTTTCTCGATGGCCGCCCGATTACGTTGGCGACGTTCAATAAACTGGAGGGCCTTGCGCGAAACCGGGTCCTGCCAGCCTTCGGCCGCAGCCATGGCAAAAACATCCTCAACGACTTCCTGCATAACTTCACGTGAGACGGCGAAGCGTTGAAGGATGACCTTGCGCTCCTCGGGCCCACACCACCAGAACATCACATAGGCCCCTGAAGGGCGCAGTTCCGTCCTTTTCAGAAGCGGACCACACAGCGCTGGCACATTGCGGCTGAGACCCACAACCGTCTCAAGCGAGGTCTGCGATATCCGCACAGTAGGATTACGCAGTACCATGTCTATGACCGCCGCCTCCTCAAAGGCGATCAGCTGCTCCGTCACAACCTCGGACAGGCCACGTCTCTGGGCGATCAGCATCCGGTGTTCGGGACCGGTATCTCTAGCGCAGGCTGCCAGATCTGCATCGTTCAGTGCTGTGCAGTGTTCGATCAGGAGCCCGGCAATCTCAGGTGCATCGCGCAACAAGAGCCTGGCGAGAGTATTGGGCAGCTCGCTCAGGGGTGTCAGGCGCTGGGCTACACGCTTGCGTTCGAGCGGGCTGGCCAGACGCAGCATTTCAACGAGAAGATCGCCCGTAACCGCCCTTTCAAAGGCATTGACCCGACTGGCTGGAAGAGAAACCACGTCAGCCAGCCGCTTCAGAAGGGCGCTTCTGGCCCTTGGCGTTGGTACCGGAGCGCTCGGCTGCAACGACAGGGCGTCAGTCTCGCTGATGGCCAATGGTTCTGACATGGTCGACAGACTAAAGATGAACAGTTAATCAGCCATGATTGCGGTCATGGTTGCCTGCAGTCCACCCTACCAATGGCCAAGCCTTCGAACCCTTCTTCCAGGAGACGGGGGCCGAACGCTCGAGCGGTTCGTACGTTGGGAATTTGGTAGGGCCGCCGCATCCGACGGCGCAACCCCGTCGTACTCGTAACCAGACCGTCGTGACGGCGTCTTGGAGTTAAGTCATGTCAGCCCCCGTCATAGACGACATGCGTTTTTCGAGCATTCGACCGCCCTCGCGGGCGGCAAGACTTCTGTTCTGGGTTCTCGGGCGCATCGAGGCCGACTGGCGTGGCTCAGGCCTGGTGATCGAGACACCCGAAGGACAGGTGCAGCGGTTCGGTCCGGCAAATGAGCCGGCCCGACTGGTAATCCATGACTGGAAAATGGTCCGGCGCGGTCTGACCGGTGGCGACATCGGACTGGCCGAAGGTTATATTGCCGGAGAATGGGAGACCCCTGACCTGGCCAAGTTGCTGGCCGTTTTTGCCGACAACTTTGAACGTCTCGATCAGTTCGCCAATGGAAAGCCCCTGATCCAGGCCTTTAACTGGGTAACGCACCGTCTCGGACGCTTGAATACACGGCGCGGTTCGAGGAAGAACATCATCGCCCACTATGATCTCGGCAACGATTTCTATAGCCGCTGGCTTGATCGTTCGATGACCTATTCGTCTGCCTTTTGGACATCGCCAGACTTGGATCTCGCCGCGGCCCAGGAGGCAAAGTACGCCGCGCTTGCCAAAAGCATTGATCTGAAACCAGGCCACCGGGTCCTGGAGATCGGCTGCGGATGGGGAGGTTTTGCCGAGTATGCCGCAAAAATGGGTTGTCAGGTTGTGGGGCTCACGCTCTCACCTTCACAACGTGATTTTGCAATAGAGCGCCTTGAGCGAGCCGGCCTGGCGGCAAGCGTGGATATAAGGCTGTGTGATTATCGCGACGAAACCGAGTCCTTCGATCGCGTGGTCTCGATCGAAATGTTTGAGGCTGTCGGGGAGCGTTGGTGGCCGACGTTCTTCCGCGTGGTGCGTGATCGCCTTTCGCCAGGAGGACGTGCGGGTCTTCAGATCATCACTATCCGAGATGATCTCTTCGAAGGTTATCGCCAGCGCGTCGATTTCATCCAGCGCTATGTCTTCCCAGGCGGCATGCTGCCAAGCCGGCGCCGCCTCGGTGAAGTCATCAATGCAGAAGGCCTGCTTCAGGGTGAGGAGCGCAGCCTTGGGCCAGACTATGCCCGCACCTTGAACCTCTGGAGCCAGAACTATCGCGACATCGAAAGTGGTATGGGCCAGACCTTTGATCGCCTGTGGCTCTTCTATCTCGCCTACTGTGAAGCCGGTTTTGCGACTGGTCGCACCGACGTCATTCAGATCAGCCTTTACGGCTCCAAAGAGCAACAGTAGTTCCCTGGCGACCTGAGCGTCGGTAGGCTGTCGTCCGTATCTCGGCGCGAACGCTTCAGGCCGTCAGAAGTCTGCGAAGCCGGAGGACTGGGGAGCCAGAGGACTGGGGAGCCAGAGGACTGGAGAGAATGTATGAATAGGATTCATGGCCCGCTCACGGGCATGCGGATTGTTGAGCTTGACGCCATAGGTCCGGTACCCCTGGCCGCCATGATCCTGGCCGATCTGGGGGCCGATGTCATTCGAGTGAAGCGGGCCGGAGCCGGTGTCTGGGAGAGTACGGGCGGGGCTATCCTTAACCGCAACCGGCCGCAACTGACCCTTGACCTGAAGACCCCGGAGGGCAGGGAGAAGGCTCTTAATCTGATCTCCGGTGCGGACGCCCTGATCGAAGGCTTTCGACCCGGGGTAATGGAGCGGCTTGGACTTGCCCCCGATATCTGCTTTGCGCGAAATCCCCGTCTGGCCTACGTCCGCATGACCGGCTGGGGCCAGACGGGCCGGCTTGCGCAGCGGGCGGGCCATGACATCAACTATATCGCCCTGACCGGAGCGCTCTACGCCATGGGGAACCGGGGATCGCCGCCTCCTGTTCCCCTGAACCTGATCGGCGATTACGGCGGCGGGGCCATGATTGCGGTCATAGGACTTCTGGCCGCCGTCCACAGTGCGCGCGCAACAGGCAAGGGACAGGTTGTCGATGCCGCCATGGTCGACGGTGTCAGCCTGATCTCCAGCCTTTTTCACGCCCTGGCCGCCGAAGGGCTATGGTCACCCGAGCGCGCGTCAAACCTGCTTGACGGTGGAGCTCCCTTCTATCGCTGCTACAGCTGCAAGGACGGAGGCTTTGTTGCGGTCGGCGCCCTCGAGCCCGCCTTCTTTGCCGCGCTTGTGGAAGGGCTTCAGCTCGATTTTAATGCGAGGGACCAATATGACCAGACACGCTGGCCCGAGCTTGCCGTGAAGTTGCAAGATGCCTTTCTAGGTGCATCCCGCGATTATTGGGCGGAACATTTCCAGGACACAGACGCCTGTGTCACGCCCGTGCTCTCCTTTGCGGAAGCCGCTTCTCATCCCCATAATGTGGATCGCGATCTTCTGACCTCGGCGTCAGGAATTCTCCAGCCTGCACCGGCACCCCGTCTCAGCCGCACGGCGGCCCGGATCGATCCTGACCGCAGCGTTGAAGTGACCTATGAGGACATTGAAAGTCGATGGACAGGCTGACCTTGTCCGGTTTTGACGCGTGGACTTCAGTCCGCTCCTGACGCATAGGGGCTCTGTGAACGCACCCCTTACGCCTTCAACCCGTCGTCACGATCTGGACTGGATCCGGGTCGGAGCCTTCGGCCTGTTGATCCTCTACCATGTGGGCCTGGCCTATGGGCCCTATGACTGGCATCTGCACAGTCGCTATACCCTGGACTGGATCCGAGAGGCTGTTCTGGTCACCAACCCCTGGCGGCTGACACTGCTGTTCCTGGTGTCGGGCGCGGCCGTCCGCTTCATGACGGTCAATCGGACCGCTGCCCAGACGGCACGGATGCGAGCGGCCCGCCTGTTTCCTGCCTTGCTTTTCGGGGTGCTGGTCCTGGTCTCGATCCAGTCCTGGATTGAGGCCATGGACAAGGCTGGATGGGACGCAGGCTATCCGGCCTGGCTAATCCGCGAGTTCAGCTGGAAGGGCCTGTCCAACGGCGTCCCGGTCAATCACCTCTGGTTTGTACTTTATATCGCCGCCTATAGCTTTGTTGTCGTGGCCCTCATGTATCGGCCGACCTGGATAGCCGCCATTGAAGGCCGCATCGGCCAGGTTCTGGCGGGCCATCGCATACTGTGGATTCCGGCCATCTACCTCATCGTGGCACGCGTCGTTCTCTATCCGCAGTTCGGATTGAGCAATAATCTGTTCTGGGACTGGTATAATCATGCCCAGTCACTGGCTGCCTTCCTGTTCGGCTATTTCGTGGCCCGCGACGCTGGCATCTGGAAGTCTCTGGAAAGATATCGCTGGATCGGCCTTGCCGTTGGATTGGCAGCCCTACCCCTCATGATGCTCCAGGTTGCCCATCCTGGTGGAGGAGCATTCTGGGGCGTACCTCGGAATGTAGTGGTTGCCATCAACCAATGGGCCATCATCACCGCCATTCTCGGCTTTGCGAGCCTGCATCTTCGACAGGCTTCAGGACCGGTGCTCGCCTACCTAAACACTGCGGTCTTTCCCCTCTACCTGGCGCACCAAACGCTTCTGGTCATGGCCCTGTGGTGGATTCGGCCCGCGGAACTCCCGCTTTGGATCGAGGCTTCGATCCTTATCGGCTTTACGCTTGGCGGAAGCCTGGTCATTTATGAGATCGTGCGCCGCGTCCCTTTTCTGCGACCGCTCTGGGGCCTTCGCCCCCTACAGACACCCACAGACATCTCCCCCTCTCAGCTCCGGCTCTATAGAAAGCGCCGGCTCTTACTGAACCTCGGCATTGCCGCCCCCGTCGTCGCCATCATTACCGTTGTTCTCGCCAAGAGCGCCTACCCAGGCTTCGACAACGCCCGCCAGTATATAAGCGAGCTCGGCGGCGCTGGAGCCTCAATGCCATTCATCTTCAATGGGGGTGTGTTCATTGCTGGCATTCTTGCTGGCATCTCCGGTGTGGGCCTGGGCCTGGCCCTGATGGCGATTACCCGGCACCGGCTAGCCGGTATTCTGACTGCCGCATGTTTCATTCTGGCTGGGATCGGATTGGCCGCTTCCTGCGTCTACCCTTGGCCAGATCCACGACATGTCGAGGTTCTGAACCTGGCCCTCGGCATTCAACTCGCACCGCTTCTGTTGCTTTGGGGACTGTCTGCGCGCCGCGACATGCCTCGCCTCAAGGTGTTCCTGGTCGCGGTTTTCGTGATCATGACGTTGCTGACCATAATGACGCGACATCTCGTCCTGCCCGGTACCGTCAATGATGACAACGTAGGGTGGTGGGAAAGGGTCTATGCCTTTGTTCTTGTTGGCTGGACGGGAATCGTGGCCTGGGTGCTCAGTCAGCACCTGCACCGGGAGGCCCTGGCGGCTGCGCAAGCCCCCGCAGATCCGGACGCCTAGTAAAAAAACACGCGGTTATCACGATCGTGTGATTGATTTTCACGAAAATGCGTTCATGGTGCATTGCAGTAACCTGGTCGGGCCCTCCTCATGCCTCCAGGTCCATCGGGGACGCCACGACAGCGATGAACAGTCTTGCCCTTCGCAGTGAGGAGTATCTTTCGGCTGCCGATCCCTATGGGGTTGCAGACTGGTTGCCGGATGACGCTCGCCTGGAGATGCCGACCCAGTCGATCGATGAAACGGTCGTTGTCGGTCACGTTGATACAACACCTGTCAATATCGCAGCCCGCAGATGGCTGCTGGTTGTAGCGACCTTGCTCCTCACAGGCCTGGCCGCCCTCACCCCATACATCCTCTATGGCCGCCACGGCTTTGATGCTCTGGAGGTTCTGGGTTTTGGCCTCTTTCTGATCCTGATCGGCTCGATCTCCTGCTGGTTTTCGAACGCAGCCATCGGCCTCTGGGTCCTGATGACTAACAGGGAGCAATGCGACCTAAGCTTTTCTCCCCACCCACCAGCGCCCCAGACGCGAACCGCTCTCCTGATGCCGCTCTACAACGAAGATGCCAGAGCGGCCCTGGCGCGGCTTGGCAAGATCGATGCCGGGCTGGCCAGGCTAGGCG
>JBFZCB010000311.1:0-4377 GCA_041308165.1 Caulobacterales bacterium | reverse complement strand
CGTATTGATAGATCTGCCCAAGGACGTTCAGTTCGAGATGACGGACGCACCCCGCGGCCTTCACCTGTCCAACGAGATTGCTGTTGCTGAAATGGCATCCATTCTGGATGCCGAAACCGTCATCCGGGCTGCGCGTCGCCCAATTCTCTATGTCGGTGGGGGAGCCAAGATCTCCGGCGCCGTCGAGGCCGTGCGCGCGTTCGCTGCCATGACCGGTATCCCCCAGGTCTGCACACTGAACGCTCTGGGCACCATCCCCAGCGGCCAGGACAACTATCTCGGCATGCTGGGCATGCATGGGACCCCGGCGGCCAATGAGGCGGTCCAGTCAGCGGATCTGCTGATCGTCGTGGGGGCTCGTTTCGATGACCGCGCCACGGGTAAGCTCGCCGAATTCGCGCCCCATGCAGGGGTTGTTCACTTCGACATTGACCCCTCCGAGATCGGCAAGTTGAGAACGGTCGCCGTTGGGGTCGTCGGGGATCTGAAGCCCAATCTGGAAGCCCTGAACCGCAGACTGGCGCAGGGCGAGCCGATCAATGTTTCCGACTGGGCAGACCAGTGGCGGGTGAGGACCCGTGAAACCCTCATCAACTATGACGCGCCGGGCGAGAGCGTCTATGCGCCGGGCCTGCTCAACCAGCTGTCAAAGATGGCCGGTCCGGGCTTCATCGCCGCCTGTGACGTGGGTCAGCACCAGATGTGGGTCGCCCAGCATTGCGAGTTCTCGCGGCCCGAAGCCCACATTACCTCAGGAGGCCTGGGGTCAATGGGCTTTGGTCTTCCCGCGGGCATCGGTGCAAAGCTGGCTGAACCAGATGCCGTTGTCGTCACGGTGACCGGGGACGGTGGGGTGATGATGAACATCCAGGAACTGGCCACGGTCAACCGTTTCAAGATTCCGTTGAAGATCCTGCTTTTGGACAACTCGCGGCTTGGAATGGTTCGACAGTGGCAGGAGTTCTTTTTCGAACGGAACTTCTCCGAGGTCGACCTTTCGGACAATCCGGACTTTGTTAAGGTCGCAGAAGCCTTCGGTATCGAAGCCTTCCGCATAGACCGGCGTGACCAGGTCACCGCCGGCCTGGAACGTCTATTGGCCTGTGAAGGCCCCATACTTGCCCACGTGATCATCGACCCGGCAGAGAACGTTTGGCCGTTGGTTCCTCCAGGCAAGAATAACGCCCAGATGATGCATGCCGCCTCCGGCGAGGGAGACTATTGATGACTGATATATTGCATGTCCAGATCGATCGGATCGACGGCTCGCTTCAGCGTCTCATCGGGCTCATCGAACGTCGCGGCTTCCATATTGATGGCATCGACATGGTCGAGCAAGGAGCCTTTCGCCATATCGCCATGAAGGTCCGGAGTCGTGATGCCAGCCGATCGCTGGATAATCTGGGTCTGCAGATTGATCGCCTTGTCGGTGCGAGACGGATATCCAATGATGCCACCTTTCGCTCTGAGGCCGCCTGATGAAGGCAGGTGCGACGGGCTTGTCTCGCCCGAAAACCCTCTATGAGAAGGTATGGGAGCGGCATCTGGCCGTGGACGAGACGCAAGAGACACCCGCAGTTCTCTATATTGACCTGCACCTCGTCCATGAGGTGACCAGCCCTCAGGCTTTTTCGGAGATTGAAGAGCGCGGGCTCAAGGTCCGGCGTCCAGACCGGACCTTTGCCACTCTGGATCATTCAACACCGACCTTGCCCGCAGTCAGTGGTGAACGTCCCTATGTAACCGCAGAGGCCAAGGCGCAGGTTGAAAAACTGGAAGCCAACTGCGCCCGTCATGGCATTGAACTGGCCGGGTGGGGCTCAGACCAACGCGGCGTTGTTCATGTCATGGGGCCCGAACAGGGGCTGACACAGCCGGGTATGACTGTGGTCTGCGGAGACAGCCATACAGCTACGCACGGCGCATTCGGGGCCCTGGCCTTTGGGATCGGAACATCCGAAGTCGGGCATGTCCTGGCCACACAGTGCCTGTTACAGCGCAAGGCAAAGACCATGCGGGTCACCGTGGATGGGCAGCTGCCAACGGGGGTCTCGGGCAAGGACCTCGCCCTGGCCGTGATCGCCGCCATAGGCTTCGGGGGCGGAACGGGCCACGTCATTGAATATGCCGGACAAGCCGTCCGAGACCTCGACATGGAAGGGCGCATGACACTGTGCAACATGTCCATCGAGGCTGGCGCACGCGCGGGCATGATTGCCCCGGATGAAAAGACGATCGCCTGGCTAAGGGGTCGGCGTTATGTCCCCAAGGATGGAGCGTATGAGGCTGCCGCTGCCGACTGGCTGTCTCTGCGGTCCGATGAGGACGCCATCTTCGATACTGAGGTCCGTCTTGATGGCTCTTCACTCAGGCCCATGGCGACCTGGGGGACCACACCCGATGCTGGAGCGCCAATTGGCGAGGCTATTCCCCAGCCTCAGTCGGACAGCGATCGCAAGGCCCTGGCCTACATGGGCTTTACTGCTGGTCAAACCACCACAGCCGAGCCCGTGGATGTCGTCTTCATCGGCTCGTGCACAAACGGACGATTGCCTGACCTTCGCGCCGCTGCCGATATTTTGCGGGGCCGCAGGGTCAGAGAGGGCCTTCGTATGCTGGTCGTCCCGGGCTCGGAGGCCGTCCGACGCGATGCCGAGGCGGAGGGACTGGACAAGGTCTTCATAGCAGCCGGAGCCGAATGGCGCATACCCGGGTGCTCAATGTGTATTGCCATGAACGGCGACTTCGTTGCTCCGGGCCAGCTGGCCATCTCCACGTCAAACCGTAACTTTGAGGGACGTCAGGGCAAGGGAGCCCGAACCATTCTGGCCAGTCCGGCAACGGCCGCCGCCAGCGCCGTGATGGGCGTCCTGACAGATCCGCGTACCTTCTTGCTCGACGCATCCGGCCAAGAGGCCGCAGTCGCTCACTCCCAGATCGAGGGGCAGGCCTGTGTCTGACATCGCCAAGCCCGATCCCTTCACTGTCCTGACTTCACGGGCGATCCTGCTCAGCCAGGCCAATATTGATACCGATCAGATCATTCCCGCCCGTTTCCTGACCACGACCACAAGGGACGGTCTGGGTAAGTCGGCATTCTATGACTGGCGATATGAAGCTGATGGCTCAATCCGGCCGGAAGCGACCCTTAACCGCATTGATCCCAGCCAACACCGCATCCTGCTTGCCGGTCGCAACTTCGGGTGCGGGTCGTCACGGGAACACGCTCCCTGGGCCCTGGTCGACTATGGATTTCGTGCTGTGATTTCGACCGAGATCGCAGACATCTTCACATCAAACGCCCTCAAGAACGGTCTCCTGCCGGTTGTTGTTGATCAGGATGTCTGGACGGATCTGGCCAGCCAGCCAGACCAGCCCATCACCATCGATCTGGAGAAAAACGAGATCCAGCGGGGCAACGGCCTTCCTGTCCCGTTCCAGGTCGAACCCTTTGCCCGCCAATGTCTGCTGGACGGGGTCGATACCCTGGGCTGGCTAACGTCAAGACTGCCTGAAATCGAAGCTTTCGAGCGTTCCAGAGAATCGGAAACTGCCTGATGCCCAGCGTGAAAACCTACAATATCGTTCTGCTGCCCGGGGACGGCGTTGGTCCGGAGGTGGTCGCGGCTGCCCGATCCGTGCTTGAGGTCATCGGGGATTTTTTCAGCCACCGGTTCGAGTTTTCTGAACATCTCATCGGCGGAGCGGGCATCGATGCCCTAGGCGATCCGCTGCCTCAGGCAACGATTGACGCCTGCATGGCCTGCGATGGGGTTCTGCTCGGGGCTGTTGGCGGGCCCAGATGGGATGGCGGTCCGCGCCGGCCGGAGGAAGGCCTGCTGGCCATCCGCAAGGCCATGGGACTGTTTGCAAACCTGCGACCCTTGCAGGTGTCTCCCGTCATGGCTCACCGCTCACCTCTGAAGCGCGAAATCGTCGAAGGTGTTGATCTGATCGTGTTCCGCGAACTTACGGGCGGGGTCTACTTTGGCGACAAGGGGCGCAGGGCAGACGGGTCGGCATTCGACGTCTGCACCTATTCCGTGGAGGAAATCGAGAGAATCGCACGCGCAGGCTTCAGGACGGCCCTGCAGCGACGAGGCAAGGTCACTTCGGTCGACAAGGCCAATGTGATGGAAACGAGCAGGCTATGGCGTGAAGTCGTCACGCGCATCCATGCCGAGGAGTTCCCTCAAGTCGAACTCAGACACGCACTTGTCGATTCGATGGCCATGCATTTGATCCAGAGGCCGCGCGACTACGATGTCATCCTGACCGAAAACATGTTCGGCGATATTCTTTCCGACGAAATTTCAGTGCTCGGGGGATCAATCGGCCTGCTTCCATCAGCCTCTCTGGGCTCAGAAGGTCCTGGCC
>JBFZCB010000310.1:0-9000 GCA_041308165.1 Caulobacterales bacterium | reverse complement strand
CTCAGGGGGCGTGGCCGGGGAGTGGCACCTGAACGCGTCCTGGCCTGGGCCGAGGTGGGACGCACGGAAGGGCTGGACGGAACCCTTGCGGGACTGTCGGGCGCACCGGCCCTGGATCAGTTTGGACGAGTTGTGGGGGTTACCATTGCAGCGGCACCGCGCCGGGGGCGGATCTACACAACGGCTCCGAGAGCCTTCAGCCTGGCTATCCAGGGCCAGGCTGGCCTTGCAGGTGTCCAGCTGCCCTCAAGCGTAACGGTCGAGAACTATGGTCAGGTCGCCGATGATCTTCGTCGCGACCTGAGTGTCGCGCAGGTCGTCTGCCTCATCTGAGCGCAGAATCTCAGGTTCCGAATACCTCGACCCCGATGTGTCCGTCAGGTTCCAGCCAGGCACGCTTCATGCCTTGGCTGTTAAACGGGTCGGCGATCCGGCCCTTCCGGTCCAGGGCAATCAGGCCTCCATCGCCGCCCATTTCGCCGATCTGATCAATGACCGATCGCGAAGCCTCTGGCAGGGACTGGCCCGCGGCGACCCTCCAGGCGGTCTGGGCAGCAGCAGCGACGCGAATGAAATACTCACCCTGTCCCGTTCCCGAGACCGCGACCTGGTCATCAGCCCATGTCCCGGCTGCAATCAGGGGGGTGTCACCGACGCGTCCCGGCATTTTTCCAAATACGCCCGCAGTCGATGTCGCCGCCGCAAGCTGGCCAGCGGCATCCAGCACACAGCAGCCGACCGTGCCATGCGAGAGCGGCCGATGACCTGATGTGCCCGGCGGGTGGTTGTCATCGCCCTGTCCGGCATGGGTGAACCAGGCGGCTTCATCTCCGATCTCTGCCTGGCCCTGCTCACGGGCAAAACGGGCGGCTCCCTCACCGGCCAGGAGGACATGAGGGGTGTGGTCCATGACCGCTCGAGCGACCCGAATGGGATTGCGAAAGCCCTGAAGGGCGGCCACGGCTCCGGCCCTGCGGGTTCCACCCTCCATCAGACTGGCATCCAGTTCATAGGCCCCCGCCAGATTGGGCGAGGCTCCACGTCCTGCGACATAAAGCCCTGAATCCTCCAGCATCACGACAGCCTCGACGGCAACATCGAGTGCACAGGCACCGTTCTCGAGCCGGGTCTTCATGGCCCTGACCACCTGGCCCATGTGACCCACTTCGGCATCATAGTTGACGCCGCGCCTGGCACCTGCGCCGCCATGTAGGATAAGGGCCGTCATTGGCTGTCATCTCCCGATCGCCCCTTTCAAACGGGCGTGGGGCTGATTAGCGTGGGTTGAGGACGCGCGCCACGGGGGCGGTGTCGCTAATGTGAGTGAGCCCATGCGTGCAGTCCTGTCCAAGTCTGTTGGCGGCCCGGAAACCCTGGTTCTGGAGGACGTTCTGGATCCGACCCCTGGCAGGGGACAGGTGGTGATCGATGTGCGCGCTGTCGGAATCAATTTTCCCGATACGCTGATCATCGAGGACAAGTACCAGTTCAAGCCCGAGCGACCCTTCTCGCCAGGCGGAGAGGTCTCGGGTGTGGTCGAGGCCATTGGTGAGGGCGTCAAGGGGCTGGTGCGCGGCGACAGGGTGATCGCAGTGCCCGGCTGGGGTGGGCTGGTCGAGCGACTGGCAGTTCCGGCCGCCAGTGTCCTCAAGATTCCCGATGCCATGTCCTTTGAGACGGCTGCCGCCCTGGTCCTGACCTACGGCACCTCCTACTATGCCCTCAAAGATCGCGCCCAGCTCAAGGCCAATGAGAAGCTGCTGGTTCTGGGGGCTGCAGGGGGCGTCGGGGCCGCCGCGGTGGAGCTTGGCAAGGCTATGGGCGCCGATGTCATCGCAGCCGCCTCTACCAATGAAAAGGTCCAGTTTGCTCTCGATCTTGGGGCCGATACCGGTCTGATCTATCCCGCCGGGAAGATGGACAAGGACGCCCAGAAGGCACTGGCCGGTGAACTGAAGCTGGCTTCGGGCCGGGATGGTGCTGATGTTGTTTATGACGCGGTTGGGGGCAGCTATTGCGAACCAGCGCTTCGGGCCATGGACTGGAACGGGCGCTACCTTGTGGTTGGCTTCCCGGCCGGCATTCCGTCATTGCCCCTGAACCTGACTTTGCTGAAATCCGTCTCCGTGATCGGAGTGTTCTGGGGGGCGGCTGTTGCTCGCGACCCTGCAGCCCATGCGGCGAACATGGAGGATCTGTTCCGTTTCTGGGAAGAGGGAAAGATCAATCCCCGTATCAGTCGAACCTTCCCGCTCGAGCGCGCACACGAGGCCATTCAGGCCCTCGCTGACCGAACAGCCATGGGTAAGATCGTAGTGACCGTCCCCGGCTAAGGTGCTTCAGGACGCGGCGCTGAAAGACACCCAACTGCCTATCCTGGCGCATTGGCCAGGAGTGCCCTCTAGCTTTGTTTCATACGCTCAAGCGCCCGCTCCGCTGCATCGCGGTGGCGGCGCTTGATATTGGCCCCCAGGGTCGCGATCAGGGCGGCAAAAACGGCTGCGTCGTCGGTGAAGCCTATGCCGGCAAAGACATCGGGTATGGCGTCCACCGGCAATACGAAATAGGCGAGGGCCCCGAACATCATGCCCTTGGCTGCCGCCGGCGTCAGAGGATCGCGCGCGGCAAACCAGACGCTCAGGGCCTGGTCAGCGAAGGGGATTTTGGCCGCGGTCCTGACGATCTTGGGCCAGAAGCCGCGCTGGGCTCGCACCTCGTTGGTTTTTTGCACGGAGGGTACCAGGGCCTTTGCGGGATCTAGTACATCTTCGGGTGTAACAGGTTGTGATCGAGTCGACATCGACGCTAAACCCCTCCTCAACAGGGAACTCACCTCAATATAGGGGACTTTACATGAAACTCGACACCTCCATTTCGGTTGTGGTCACTGGCGGGGCATCGGGCCTTGGCGAGGGCACGGCCCGCGCCATCGCTGCAACCGGTGCCCGGGTCGCTCTATTCGACATGAACGAGGAGAGAGGCCAGGCCGTCGCAAGCGAGATCGGGGGCATCTTCTGCAAGGTCGATGTGACATCCGATGAGGAGGTGGCCGCTGGCTTTGCCAAGGCCCGAGCTGTGCATGGTCAGGAGCGTCTCACGGTCAACTGTGCCGGCATCGCCACGGGTCAGAAGACGGTCTCCAGAAAGAAGGACACCGGAGAGATCCGCGCCCATGACATGGCCAGCTTTGAGCGCACCGTGCGGATCAATCTGTTTGGAACCTTCCGCGTCCTGTCCCAGTCGGCCGCGGGCATGATAACCCTTGATCCCCTCGAAGACGGAGAACGCGGACTGGTTGTCAACACCGCGTCCGTAGCGGCCCAGGACGGGCAGATCGGTCAGGCCGCCTATTCGGCCTCAAAGGGCGGCGTCTATGCCATGACCCTCCCGATTGCACGCGACCTTGCCCAGGAAGGGGTCAGGGTCAACACGATCCTTCCTGGCATCATGTGGACGCCAATGATGGCTGGCATGGACCAGAAGCTGCAGGACAGTCTGGCTGCTGCCATTCCCTTCCCCAACCGTCTTGGACGACCCGAGGACTATGCCTCGCTGGTTCTGGAGCTGGCTCGCAATGTCTATATCAATGGGGAATGCATCCGTCTGGATGGCGCGATCCGCATGGCCCCAAGGTAGGATTTCCGCCTGAAACAGGTACGGGTTGCAGCCGGTTTGCAAGAAATATTATGCGGGGGGTCTTGCGAGGAGCGGGACCCCTCCGCTATACGCCCGCCTCCGACGGGAGTGCGGGCGTAGCTCAGTGGTAGAGCACAACCTTGCCAAGGTTGGGGTCGAGAGTTCGAATCTCTTCGCCCGCTCCAGTCGAGACCAATAAGATCGGGGGCTTGCCGTTCTACGGCAAGCCCCGACTTTTTCTCCAAATCGTTCGGTCATTGCATGCTCATCAAATCGATGGGCGCCGAGGCCCTTGAAGTCCTGCTCGATGACCAGAAGGTCGGCGTGATCTCCGCCTTGGGCGGTGACCAATCTATCTTCTCGTTCGACGACGCCTATGCGGACGACCCGGATCGATCGACACTCTAGGCCAATGGTGGAAGGGCTCCGCAGCGGATCATGAGAGGCTCAAGCTCGGCAAAGAGCGCTTCATCGACTTTCGAGAAGTTGAAACAGGTCTTGCCCTGGCGGCGCTTGGCCAGTGCCGGCGAAAGGTCGGCGGCTAGCTCAGGCTGAGTGTAAAGAGCCATGAGATGAACAGCGACATAGCTTTTCTTGATCGTGACGGTTCCATGCCAGCCCAGCTGACCGGTCTTGGCCTCGATCACAGGCCAACGCATCTCGAGCGAGCCGGGCTCATCACGCGTGATTTTCATCAAGGGTGCTGCTGACAGCATCATTGCGCGCAATCGCGCAAACGTCTCGTCAAACGCTTCGGTCAAAGGCGTGCTCCCCAAGATTTCACAACAGCCAGTGCTTAAGCCTACTCCTGGAAGGAGCGAGCCTGAACCCCCTTCAGGTCATGAGGCCGGTGCGTACCTACCCAGCCGCAAACCGGGGACCATCCAAGGCTGTTGATGCAAGAGACGGGACGGACAAGGAGGTCCCTAGAGGCAGAGTGGACTATATTTCACCAAGCCTGGCGGTTGACCGGTGCGGCCCTGAATTTTTAGGCTAATCTCTCCTGATGCGGTCAGGTCTCGACCATCTTCCGGAACGCCAGCAACGCGAACTCGTTCGGGTTCGCGACTATCTGCTATCAGGCTTTGAGAGCGCTCGAACCGGAGGTGGAGGCGCGACCCAAACCTGGCGTCGTAATGGCCAGGTCCTGAAGATCATCCTCTTTGGGTCCTATAGCCGTTCCGACTGGGTCGATGAGCCTGAGAACGGCTATCTGTCGGATTTCGATCTGCTGATCGTGGTGAGCCACGAGAACCTGACCAACATCGCCGACTACTGGTGGAGCGCGGAGGATCAGATCCTGCGTGATCCCGACATCGGTCGCACAGTCAATCTGGTCGTTCATGATCTCGAGACGGTGAATGCCGCGCTGCGCCGTGGCGAGTATTTCTGGAGTGACATCGTCAGGGACGGCATCGTCCTGCACGAGGTCCCCGGCCATGCGTTGGCTACGCCTCAGCCGATGACCCCGCACGATGCCCAGGTGACGGCATCAGCTCATTTTTCGAAACTGACTACCTCTGTCGATGAGTGGCTCGAGTTGGCTGATCTCGCAAGGTCCAAGGGGCGCATTGGTGATTGGCCCAGGAAGGCGGCCTTCAATCTTCATCAGGCGGTAGAGACCGCCTACGCCTGCTTCCTGCTCGTCCACACCTTCTATTTCCCGCGGTCTCACAACATCAAGTTCCTACGGTCCCTGTCCGAGGATGCCGATGTCCGGCTCGTCGAGGCCTGGCCACGTGGACAGAAACTCGACCGACGTCGGTTTGAGAATCTGAAGCGCGCCTATGTGGAGGCCCGCTACAGCGACCATTTCGAAGTCTCGGTCGAGGATCTGGAATGGATGACGCTTCATACGCTCAAACTTCGCGATCTGGTCGCGCGTCTCTGCCATGACCGCATCGAGGCCCTGAAGGCTGACGATGGTGCCGTCTAAGCTCAAGCCCAAGCGCAACTTCAAGCGCTGGCTCATGTGAGAGGCCACGAAAACGGGATTCGTCGTTCAGAGTTAAAACTGATCCGCTTGCTGACTGTTCGTCACATTGAGGTTTCCAAACCGAGAAGCTGGCGTCGTGTAACCGTCGTACTCGCGTTGCCAGTCAAAGCTACGAGGACCCCAAATGGCCAAGGGGAAATGTCACCTGGCCCTTGGGGAACATGCAATGAAACTTTCTCTCCTCGTGGGTGCCGCTATAGCGCCACTTGCCCTGGCCCTTGCCATGCCCGCCCTTGCAGGACCGGTCAGCGGTACGGTCGCAGACAGCTCGGGCACCCGGACCCTCCAGGGTGCGGAGGTAACGATTGTCGAGCTGGGTCAGACCACAACGGTTGGTGCCGATGGGCGTTTCCGCTTCGCAGACGTTCCCGCAGGAAACTATACCCTGCGCGCCCAGTTCGCCGGAGCTGCGGATTCCGTTCGTCCCATCACCGTAAGTGCGACCGGAGAAGTCTCTGTAGACTTCTCGATGATGCCCCTGGACGACGGATCGGCTCAGGTTGCTGAAGTTCTTGTCATCGGCCAGAGAGCAAACTTCCTCAGCGCCATAGCCCGCCAGCGCAGTTCCGATACGGTGCAGACCGTCCTGACCCGTGACGCCATCGGTCAGTTCCCTGACCAGAACGTTGCCGAAGCCCTTCGTCGGGCACCGGGTCTCAACGTTCTCAACGATCAGGGTGAGGGGCGCTTTGTTTCGGTTCGCGGCCTTGATCCCAATCTCAACTCGGCTTCGATCAACGGCAATCGTATTCTGGCCACGGGCGGTGACGAGCGTGCCGTGGCGCTCGACGTCATTCCTTCGGAGCTGATCGAGTCCATCGAGATCAAGAAGTCGCTGACACCAGATATGGACGGCGACACGATTGGTGGATCGATCGACATTGCGACCACAAGTTCACTGGATCGCCGTCGCAACCTCTACACGGTGTCGGTCGAGGGATCTTACAACGATCTGAACGAGAAGACGTCGCCAAAGGGCAGCTTCGACTTCGTTCATCGCCTCAATGACCAGTTCGGCATCGCCGGCGGTGCCAGCTACTACAACCGCGAGTTCGCCACAGACAATATCGAGGTTGATGGCTGGAATGTCAGCGGCGCTGGCGTGACCTATGCCGAGGATGTGGAGTTCCGCGACTACGATGTAACGCGTGAGCGCTACGGTGCCACACTGACGCTTGACTACCGCCCCAATGCCTCGACCCAGCTCTATCTGAGAGGGCTCTATTCCAAGTTCGACGATACCGAACTGCGCACCCGACTGATCTTCGGGTTCAGCGAAGAGCCCCGCTCCGGTTCAAACAACACGGCAACCTTCGATTCGGCTGATGGCCGCATCCAGGTTCGCCGCGACCTGAAGGATCGTCGCGAAGTTCAGTCGGTTCGTACCTTCTCTGCCGGTGGGCGCACCGATGCCGGTGCCTGGCGCTTCACCTATGACGCGGCCTATTCCGAAGCCGATCAGCAGGAAAACGGGTCGATCGATCCGATCCGCTTCCAGTCGCGCTTTCAGACCCCAGGAGCCCTCGGTGTCACCCTGGATTATAGTGATCTGAACAAGCCCAACTATCGCATCGATTTCGGCCAAGCTAACTTTGTTAACCCGTCACGATATGGCTTCACCCTGCTCGAGCGCACGACGCGTGAAGACGCCCAGGACCGCGAGTTCTCGCTGAAAGGCGATGCCGCCTATGATACGACGTTTGGTGGCAACAGCCTGGAGCTGAAGTTCGGCGGCAAGATGCGCCAGCGCGAAAAGAGCCTGGACTTCGTCTTCGACGTCTATGACGGCTATGACGGAACGTTCAATCTGGGCAATGTTCCGGGCAGCCAGACCTACGGCCTTGCCGTGATCGATCCGCTCCCCGGCCTCCAGCAGGTTCGTGACTTCTTCAACACCAACCTGGCTCGCTTCGAACGCAACGACCTTGAAAGCGAGTTTGCCTCCAATGCCGAGAGCTATGCGGCAGACGAGAATATCCTGGCTGGCTATGCGCAGGCGCGCATCGACACGGGTACACTTCGCGTCATCGGGGGCGTCCGGATCGAGCATACCGACACCGAGCTCAGCGGTAGCCGGCTCGAGCTCGTCGAGGAAGGGGCTGTTCGCAACGGTGTTGAACTCGATGAAGATACCCTGTTCATCACGCCCGTCCGGTTTGACCGCGACCACAGCGATGTCCTGCCGAGCCTGAATGTCCGCTACACCGTAGCACCGGACGTGATCGCCCGCTTTGGTGCCTTCCGGTCCGTCGTTCGTCCAAGCTTTGGCCAACAGGCTCCGCGTTTCCTCATCGAGGAGAACGATGACGGCGAACGTTCCGGTGAGTTCGGCAACCCCGACCTTGACCCTTACAAGGCCTGGAACTTCGACGCGACGCTCGAATACTATTTTGCGCCCCAGGCGGTGGTCCAAGGCGGCCTCTTCTACAAGTCGATCGAGGACTACATCGTCGAGGCCGAGTTCGAAAACGGCGTATTCAACGGCATCGCCTATGATGAGGCCATCATCCCGATCAACGGTGATGACGCGACCGTCTTTGGTGTCGAGCTGAGCTATGGTCAGGCTCTGACCTTCCTGCCCGGGCCCTTCGATGGTCTGCTGGTCAATCTGAACTATACCTACACCAACGCCGAAGGTGACGTTCTCGGACGGACCATTCCTCTGCCCACATCCTCGGAGCACACCTTCAATGCGGTGCTCGGATACGAGAAAGGCCCCTTGAGCCTGCGGATAGCCGGTGCCTACCGCTCGGGCTATCTGGATGAACTGGGTGGGGATGCCGAAAGCGACCGCTATGTAGAGCCGCATTTCCAGGTCGACTTCAGCGGCAAGTATCGTCTCACCAGCAATGTTCAGCTGTTTGGAGAACTGGTGAACCTCAACGATGCGACCTACACAGCCTACCGCCGCGGGCCGGGTCGTGACCGTCTCCTCCAGTATGAAGAATACTCCTGGACCGCCAAGTTCGGTGTACGGCTGAACTTCTGAAGGTATTGAATGGTACTTTCCTGAAAAGGAAAGGCCCACAAGGCTCCACAACAAGGCCGTGGTCACCCAGGTGGCCACGGCCTTTAGGTTTTGGCGCAGATGTCCAGCGATAGCACCCGGACTGATCGTTCGATGCGCACCCTGATTTGCTCATTTGCCCAGGTCGTAGGCTTCCGAGCCGGCCCCTCTGGTTCTGGGTTTGGCAGACCCGTTCTGACCACAAGGCTTGCCACCTGAGTGGTCGGAAACGATACAGTTTGTTCCGGCCCGTCTGTTGCAAGGCGGGGCCATCCGGTTCACTCGGGAACCGTTTTGGGACGCCTACATGCTGTTGGAAGGAGAGATCGACTGGACGCTGACTTTCGCAGTCCTTGCCGTG
>JBFZCB010000309.1:0-17038 GCA_041308165.1 Caulobacterales bacterium | reverse complement strand
TGGATCTACTGGAACGGAATGCTCAAGGGTCGCGAATGGCTGGCAAAGCCGGACCAGAGAAGCGCAGCCTGAAATGTCGTCCCTTTCGCGATATCTGCCTATCCTCGACTGGGGCAGACGCTATGACCGCTCCACACTGACCAACGACCTGATAGCTGCCGCTATCGTCACCATCATGCTGATCCCCCAGAGCCTGGCCTATGCCATGCTGGCGGGGTTACCGCCCGAGGTCGGGCTCTATGCATCCATTCTGCCCATCATGGCCTATGCGCTGTTCGGCACCAGCCGGACCCTAGCGGTAGGGCCGGTAGCGGTCGTGTCATTGATGACATTGGCAGCCGCCAGCAGCATCGCCCCACCAGGTAGCCCCGACTTCATTGCCGCCGCCCTGATCCTGGCCCTGCTATCAGGGCTGATTCTTGTATTCATGGGGATCCTGCGCCTGGGGTTCCTGGGGAATCTCTTGTCTCACCCCGTTGTCTCCGGGTTCATCACGGCCAGCGGCATCATCATTGCCACAAGTCAGCTGAAGTCGATCCTGGGCATCTCTGCCAGTGGTGAGGCCATGCCAGAGCTGTTGGCCACCCTTGGCGCCAACCTGGCCAACATCAACCTGCCCACACTGATCATCGGGGTGAGTAGTGCTGCCTTCCTGTTCTGGGTCCGCAAGGGTCTCAAGCCCCTTCTGATGAAAACCGGATTGGCTGCAAGACCTGCAGATCTGATCGCCAAGGCCGGGCCGATTGCGGCTGTGGCAGCCTCAACCCTGGCTGTCATCGCCCTGGATCTGGAATCCAAGGGCGTAAAGGTCGTGGGCTCAATACCCCAGAGCCTACCACCGTTCTCGGTTCCCCTCATGGACATGGGGCTCTGGAGCCAGCTTGCCGGTCCCGCACTACTGATCGCCGTCATAGGCTTTGTTGAATCTGTGTCCGTCGCCCAGACGCTTGCAGCCAAGCGGAGGCAAAGGATCAATCCCAACCAGGAGCTGATCGGTTTGGGAGCCGCAAACATCACCGCTTCATTTTCCGGCGGCTATCCAGTCACAGGCGGCTTTGCGCGCTCAGTGGTCAACTTCGATGCCGGTGCCGAGACGCCCGCAGCCGGTGCCTTCACTGCCGTCGGCATCTTGGTAGCCGCCCTGTTTCTCACGCCGTTTCTATACGCCCTGCCTATTGCGACCCTTGCCGCCACCATTATCGTTGCCGTCCTGAGCCTGGTCGATTTTAAGACTCCACGCGAAATCTGGCGGTTCTCAAAGCCCGACTTTGCCGCCCTGTTTGCGACGATCTTGGTCACCCTGCTCGCTGGTGTTGAGCCGGGGGTTGTCTCAGGCGTTGTACTGAGCCTTGCCCTCTATCTCTGGCGGGCCTCGCGTCCCCATGCAGCGATTGTGGGCCGGGTTCCCCAGACAGAGCATTTTCGCAACATAAAGCGCCATGCGGTCATCACTCACCCCCAGATTCTGACCATACGGATCGACGAAAGTCTGACCTATCTCAACGCACGCTGGCTGGAAGAGTTCGTATTGGCCGAAGTCGCTGAGCGTCCAGATCTGCACCACCTTATTCTGATGTGTTCGGCCGTGAACACTATTGACGCCTCAGCTCTGGAAAGCCTCGAAGCCATCAATCACCGCATGAAGGACGCTGGCGTCCAACTGCATCTGTCAGAGGTTAAGGGGCCTGTCATGGACGCCCTGAAGAGATCTCACCTCCCCGGAGCCCTCAATGGAGAGATCTTTCTTTCTCAGAACCAGGCCTTCGACGAGCTGGTCGCGCGCTTGGATCCGGAACGCCGGAACCTGGTGAGCACCTCGCCCTCCCCTCACTGAACTGATCCCTGTCCCATTGCCATCGGCCTGTCTCCTGGTTCATCCCCTGAAACCAGACCCTTCAACATGCCCTGAGGTTGGAAGGCAAAGGCCTCTAGGCAGTCGCGTTACAGGGCTGCGGGATCAATAGGCCGCAGTTTTGGACTGAAGTCGGCTTCAAGTGTCTCGGAGCGAGGGGCCTAGTCTGACACGGGCACAACCACAGAATAATGCGGCCCCCCTGACCCGGATATTGGGATCAGGCGCTTGCGATCCGGCGGAATCTTGCTTGGCCGCCCGATCCCATAGCCCAGGTCCCAGATCTACTGTCATCTGCAACCAATGCAGGGCGCTCGGTCTGAACAACCATTCGAGTGATCGCGTCGCGGTCAACGACGCGCGAATAGAGATAACCCTGCCCAAGAACACAGCCAAAACTCTGGAGCAGCTCGGACTGGGCTCTTGTCTCAACTCCCTCGGCCACGACCTGCATGCCCAGTTTTGAGGCCATGGAAACCAACCCCTCCACAATGGCTGCACTGCGGCTTTCAGGTTCAAGCTGAGCCACGAAGGACTTGTCGAGCTTGATGATATCAACAGGCGAGGAAAGGAGCTGCGTCAGGGAGGTCATCCCGGTACCAAAGTCGTCGAGAGCGACGCGAAGACCGCTGGTCCGCATGGCCTGGACGCTGCGAATAAGGCTGTCGCCCTTACGGTTTGAATAGGCCGCTTCGGTCAGTTCAACGATGACATGAGCCAGGGGAACATCATGGCGACGCAATGTCGCCTCCAGGACGGCCTGAAGCTGACCGTCCTGGAAGTCAGCCGCAGAGGCATTGACGCCAATATGCTCAAAATGAATGCCGCAATCGCGCCATCCGCGTAGGTCCGAAGCGACGATGTCCAACATTCGGGCCGTCAAACGCGTGGCGACGCCAACATCAGACGTGGCTTCAAAATACTCGCCTGCAGCCATGACCCTGCCGTCCGCCCTGATAAGCCGGAACAAGGCCTCCAACCCGACAACCTCATGCGTGTCCATCCGGACAATCGGTTGATAATAGGCATCGATACGATTGTCATTGAGGGCTGCATCCAAGTCCCTGATGGCACTCAGCCTACGAGAAATCGTGCTCTCAAGGTCCTTAGAATAGGGAATGAAGCCGCCGCGGCGTGTCTCCTTGGCATGGTAAAGCGCAAGATCAGCGTTCTGATAAAGGTCGGTCAGAGACATTCCCGCTGAACCCTGAGCCCCCCCAATACTGGCCTGGGGCACGGTGTATTGACCCTGGCATTCCAGCGGGAAGGCAAGCTGCTCGTGAATGCGGCCGGCCAGTAGCCTTAGCTGCGCGGCATCCTCATTCCAGGCCAGGACTGCGAACTCATCCCCCCCCAGTCTGAAAACCTTGCGGGGGTTGGCCGCACACTGAATCCGTTCCGCCGCTTCTCGGATGAGATTGTCGCCCGCCTTATGCCCAAAAGTATCATTGATGCTCTTCAGATTATCGAGATCGACGATAAGCAGGGAGGGCTGACCCAGGGGGTTCTTTTCTAGATCATCGCCTACCGCATCGAAGGCGGCCCGGTTGGCAAGGCCAGTCAGAACGTCCTGATAGGCCAGACGATTCTGCACGTTTGAACGGTGATCCCGCTCAATGGACAGGGCACAAAGCCTCGCATAGTTTGACGCTGTCTTGGCTTCTACAGGGTCCAGCTCCAGAAGCTGCTCGGAATGGATGATGAAAATCCCGCAGATTTCCTGATCGCGCCCAATCAGGGGCCATCCCTGGCAAGCCGTCTTTCCGGCCTGAAGACAGAGCCGAGACAGGGGTATAAAGGCATCACGATCCGGCGGGTCAGCGATTTGACCCCCCTCTGCTTCTCGAGGCTGCCCTAGACTCTCAAGCAGTTCTGCGCCGGTAAGGCCTTCAATGACCGTCCTGTAGTCGGCAGGAAGGCTGGGAGCCGCGAGAAGGCTGACCCTGCCATCTTCGCAGATGCGCACAACAGAGCAGAGCGACCCGGAAAAGAAATCCTCCGCCTTGACGCACAGGTGTCGGGCGATGTGTTCGAGCGGTTCACCGCCGATCACCAACTCCACAACATCAATCTGCAAGCTGAGCATCATGACCCCCGATCATATCCGGGTTATCGCAGACTTGGCGTTAAGTTCGCACTTCAGGAGTTGCTTAACCGTCGTGAACCATACGGGGCCTTCCGAACCCGGCATGATGATCCAACTTACAAGCCAAGGAAGTTTAGGGGTTGGGTTTTCCGGATTTTCCCGAGCCGTACTCTATGAACTTAATGGCCCACCGGACATCCCCGGATCTGCATGGCACTTCAGATCTTGCAGCCGCAGAGGCATAGAGCCCGCACCGGACGAGATGCGCCCGCTCCAAACAGATCCGTTCCCGAGATCGACTGACAAAGCTCTAATCAGACAGGATCAGGTCGGCTAGTTGCTTGCCGCTGAGCCATGCATCTTCTACCCGAGATCCAACAAGCCAGTCGCCACAAAGGCCAAGGCTGAGAGCCTTGTCCCACATCGGGCCCACCCCCGGTTGGCCAGCACGCGCATAAAGCCAACGGTGAGACGAGCATGCGATGGGGGTCGAAAGACTGCACCCTGTCAGACCTGCAAATGCCGTCATCAGTGCCTGTTCGATGAAGTCTGCGGGATGATCGAGATGGCGCTTGGACCACTCTGAACCCGCCTGGATGACCCAGGTCTCAATCGAACTCCTTTTTGGCTTCGAACTGTTTCGGGCGGCCCAGCTCACAGGGTGGGTATCATCGCCACGCATAACGTCAGGCTCATAGGGTACAGGCTGGTCAAAAGCTAACATGACCGTCCAGCAGGGATAACTGACTGCGGTGGAGGCACGGGCCGAAAGGGTCGCCGCCTGTGGCGTGAGCAGGACTGCGGCCTGTTCGGCAGGCACAGCCAAGACGACTGCATCCACCTCATGCAGCCGTCCATCATCCGTTTGGACCTTCCATCCCGAGCCCAGGGGCGAAAGCGCTTCTGCGCGGACCCCCCATTGGACATCAAACGCCTGTGCCATGGCCTTAAGAGGGGTATTCATGGATGGACAGCCTACCCAGGCGTCAATTCCGGCTGCTGGCCAACGCGCCACGAGGCCCTGCTGAGACCACAACTCCAACTGCGACTGAAAGCCAGGACTACTGGCGGTCAGATACTGGGCTCCGTGGTCAAGGCTGACTTCACCCAGAGCCGTTGCCAGGCGGCGCGTGGCCATGCGCCCTCCTGGCCCCCGCCCCTTGTCGAACAGGATGACGTCCATCTTTGCCTTGCTCAACACCTCTGCACAGGCAAGACCCGCCATTCCCGCACCGACTATGCACAGCTTCATGGACATCCTCCCGCTCATCTGACCCGCAGGGGCTGGAGCCGGCCTTACGCAATGACAACCGACGCGGGCCGGTCCTCTGGGGCCGGTTCGCTAGCACAGGCATCAGAGAAAATCGCGGTCAGATGGGGCAAGGCAGCAGCCTCCCGCACCAGGCCCACCCCGGCCTCCCAGCCGCTCCATCGCGTAGGGGATAGGCGTTCGCGTTCCCTTCCCCATGAACTTTTGAACACAGGGCCCTTTGATCCGCTGTCCCTTATAGGCAGACCTTAAGGATCACGGGGCGCGAGTGTCTCCTCAAAGAAGGCTCCGGCACGTTGACGAACGTCCTGCGTTGCTAATGCATTCGCTGGAACAGACTGACGCCGACGACCTGGATCGTCGAAAGAGTGGGTAGCCCCCTCGTAACTCTGCAAGACAATGCTGGAGCCGGCATCTGCAGAAGCCCGGATTAGGGTCTGACACCTTTCATGCGACACTTCTTCATCCGAGGTTCCCATGAAGACGACAACCGGCGCATAGGTTCGATAACCCTGGCGACGAAAGCGCCCCTGCAGGCCGCATCCAGGATACATGGCGATCGCTCCCCTGAATCCAAGTCGACGCATATCCCCGGGCTTGTCATCTGCCATGGTCGCAAGGACTGCACTTCCCCCGTTAGACCAACCCATCAGTCCGATCCTGTCGTCGTCCACACCCTCGACACTCCTCAGAAACCGCAAGGCCCCATAGGCATCGAGTGGGCGGATCGTGACCTCATTGATATCCGCCGGGCGCTCGGAGTAGGTACCAGCCGCAAACCCTCCTGGGTGGCCACGGGGTCCAAAGCTGTCGACAACAAGGGCAAAATAACCCCGGTCTGCAAAGTACTCAGCCCAGTACCGATGCCGTTGACTGATTGTACTGGCATCATAGACGCCGTTGGCCCGCGACGAATAGGCCCCAGCTCGACCGTGCATGAGGACGATGGCGGGCGACGAAGCGACCGCATGGGTGGGCCTGAAAAGATAGCCGCTGAGTTCAGTCCGCGCCTCATCTCGGCTTAGGAAGCTGACCTTCTCGCCTCGAACAGATGTCGCTGGCCCTGGAACAGTTTGTGAAGGGTCGGCCTCATCGTCCTGGGCCGCTACAGAGGCCCCACCGAACAGGACCATCCCCATGACAAGGCCAAAAGTCGCAAGGCTCCTTGCAAAGCTCATGATGACGTTCTCCTATTCATTGGAAATGACAGCCTCTGCATCAGGTCGCCGCGTGTCGGCCGCTCCCTCGCGCCGCTCACCAACCATAATGATCGACTGACTGCTGCCAATAGTCTGATCGACCCGGACCCGATGTCCCATGGCTTCCAGCAGCCGGATTGTATCGCGGTTGAAACCGGGTTCGACCATGAGGGCACCAGTAGCCCCATCCTGATGAATCCTCGGCAGCTGAGTGGCCTCGGCAACATTCATCCCATGGTCAATGACATTGATGATGAGCTGCAGCAGCGTGTTCGGAATAGTCGACCCACCGGGCGTCCCCGTAATCAGCCAGGGCATTCCGTCCTTAAAGACCAGGGTCGGGGCCATGGTCGAGATCATCCGCTTACCGGGTTCCATGCCATTGGCCGTCAGGGGACGTCCATCGGCATCCATTCGTCTGCTGAAGTTCTTCATCTGATCGTTCATCAGAAAGCCCGCACCGTCGATCACGGCACCGGACCCAAAGGACGAGCCCAGGGTATAGGTATTGGAGACCACGTTACCTTCGCGATCCACGACCGAGAAATGGGTCGTATCGATCCCCTCCACTTCCCAAGGGTCGCCGGGCACGAGGGCCGCAGCCGGTAGCAGGCCATCAGCGCGGATGAGTGCCGCGCGCGCGTCCGCATAGGCCTGGGAGGCGAGCTGAGCGGTTGGCAGGCGACTGAAGTCCGGGTCGCCAATATATAGGGTGCGATCCAGCTGGGCCAGTTTCATGGCCTCTGCCATCAGGTGAAGGTTAGCTGCGGTATTTGGGCCTGCCGTTTTGAGGTCGAAGGACTCCAGGATATTGAGCATCTCCAGGAGCATGATCCCGCCCGCGCTCGATGGCGGCATGGTCACAACCCTGTGTCCCCGATAGTCGGTCTGAAGGGGCTCGCGTTCAATGACGCGGTAGGCGGCAAGATCTTCCCGTGTGATCAATCCGCCCTGCAGGGCCATGGAGCCAGCGATCCTGTCAGCGACGGCACCTGTATAGAAGGCCGCCGCACCATCGCGCTTGATCTCCCCCAGCGTCCAGGCCAGATCTGGCTGGAGCCAGAGATCGCCCGTCCTGTAGGGCGATCCATCCGACTTCAGAAACAGGCTGCGCCCTGCAGGCCAGCGTTGGATCATGGGGCCAGCCCAGTTCATAGCAAAGGCCTCATCCTCGCTCAGGATAACGCCCTCAGACGCAAGGCGACGCGCAGGCTCCACGACTGAAGACCACGGAAGACGCCCCCATCGGCGATGCGCATGAGCCAGCCCCGCGACCGTGCCGGGAACGCCGGAAGCACGATAGCCGTAGCGGGCGTCATCGGGATCCCCGCCTTCCGATGTATTGAACATTGAAGGCCGTGCCCCAAGAGGCGAGACGGATCGGTAGTCGAGCGCATAGGTGCGGTTTTCGGCGGCAACATGCACCAGCATGAAACCGTCACCGCCAAGATTGCCCGCGCGTGGCAGGGTCACGGCAAGGGCAAAACCCACTGCGACCGCGGCGTCAACTGCATTGCCCCCTTCGGCCAGTATGCGCCCTCCGATGCGACTGGCGATCGTGTTTTGGCTCACGACCATGCTTGCGTCAGACACCACAGGGTGATGAATGGAGGTGTAGTTGAGCAGTGGCCTCGGCGCTTCCGCACCATTGACTGCCTGTCCCCACGCCAAGGTCACAGGAAGGCTTGCGAGAACACAGACAAGGCCAGCAAACCAGGCTCGGCGCAGGAACATCATCAGCCTCACTCCACGGGCTCTGCGAGATAGGTATCCATATCAAGCTCCCCCTCCCATCGGGCGACCGTAACCGCCACGGAGAGATCACTGGTGCAGTTGGGAACGGTTCTGATCATATCCAGAGGGCGATCGAAGGGCAGGATGAAGCCAACGATCAAGGCCGTCTGCTCTGGTCCAAGGCCGATGACCGAAAGTACCGCTGCGAGCAAAAACAGAGAAGCCGAAGGGACCGGTGCCGTACCCATGGCGACCAGCGTCGTCACGGCCATGATCGCCAGATAGTCAGTAAAACCGAGTTCAACCCCAAAAACCTGGGCAGAGAATGTTGCCAGCAGGGCAACATAGAGGGCCGTTCCATCCATGCTTAGGGTTACACCGATGGGCAGAACCGAGGAGGCCACGGCAGGGCTCACCCCCAGGTTCTTTTGCGCCACCCGAAGCGCGACCGGCAGGGTCGCCGAGCTGGACGAGGTCGAAAAGGCTACAACAAGGGCATCGGTTATGTTTCTGTAGAACGGAAGGGCAGGCACCCGCGCCATCAGGCGAAGCAGGCTGCCATGGACCACGAAGGTCTGGATGAGTGCACCCAGCAGGACACAGACAGACAGTTTGAAAACGCTCGCAAAGGCGGCAGGGCCGCTCGTGCCCATGACCCAGGCGATCAGGGCAAAGACGCCAAAGGGGGCCAACTCCATGACGAAATGGACGACCTTCAGCAGAACCGCCGCTGCCGCATCAAAGCCGGACCTCAGGGGGCGGGCCTCCTCCCCCACAACCAGAATCCCAATCCCCAGCAGAACCGAAAAGAAGATCACTGCCAGGATGTCGCCTTGGGCGAATGCAGCGACGGGATTGAGCGGGATGATACCCATCAGGGTTTCGGAAAAGCTCTGTGCCTCGGCAACAGGCTGAGGCGCGACACCGGCGAGGTCGACCCCGAGGCCGGGCTGTATCAATGCACCAAGGGTCAGTCCCAGTGCCGACGCCACCAGCATAAGGCTGAAATAGAGAAGTATGGTCTTCAACCCGATACTTCCCAGCCGCACGGGATCGGACATGGCGGCCACTCCGGCAACCACAGTCACGAACACGAGTGGGACGACCAGCATCCGGATCAACCGAACAAAGGCATCTCCGATCCACTTCAGTTCAACCGCTGCCTCACCCAGGGCCAGGCCTGTCACAACCCCCAGCACAAGCCCGAGCAGGATCCTCTGCCAAAGAGGTGTAGCGAACCATCGGCCGCCCAGGCTTGCCAGCAGGGAGCGCTTCTCGCCAGTCGGTCGGGACGGAATGGACATCAAAGCTCCCCAAGGATGTCCAAGGCTTCCAACTGGCCGGCCCACTTATGGCCGACCATGAAACCTGTCATCCGCATCATCCCACCAGGCTTAGAACCGTCGGCGAATCGTCGCGTAGAACCACCGGCCACGGTTAGAATGAACCGCTCCATTATAGCCAAAGCGATCATCGGACAGGGGCGGGTCCTTGTCCTCAATGTTTCGAGCCCCCACCCGAAGCCGTGTTCCATCCGTCCAGCCGTCGCCTTCGAAGGTGTACTGGACATAGAGATTATGCGTGGTCCAGGCATCGACGACCCAGGGATCGGAAGTTCCTGTCAGGGTGGCTGACGTATCAAAGAAGTCGCTGACATAGTTGCTGTAGGCGCCCACTGACCAGGGCCCCTGTGTCCAGGTCAAGGTCGAGGTAGCCTTCCATTCCGGGCGCCCGTTACGGCGCAGGAGGTCCTCAACACCCGTCACCGTAACATTCGAGATCGTACCCGCGTCCAGGGCATCAAGAAGGATCTGATGGTCCTCACTGGCTTCCTGGAAAAGTTTCAGGCGCTGGCTCACATTGAGCGACCAACGGAAGTTGCCAAGCGGCGTGTCACGCAGACTGTAGAACAGGCGGTAATCAATGCCTTCAGAAGTCCGCGGCTGCAGATTCAGATACTCATCCCTGATAGCCAGAAGATCTCCGACCGGTGCGAGGCCAGCCGCAAGGCCATCTGCGATCTGCTGGGCATCTGGTGCCGCACGTTCCAGGTTCGGGTTAGAACTTCCGATCTGGCGTAGATAGTAGTCCATCAAGAGCTGGTTGTTTCCACCGAATATCCCGACCAGATCGGTCTGCTCGATCTTCCAGTAGTCAACGGTAAAGGTCAGTTCGCCATATTCAGGTGCCCAGAGCCTGGGTTCCAGAACGACGCCGAAGGTGAAGTTCTCAGAGTCTTCCGGCTTCAGGTCGAGGTTGCCTGAACGCTGTTCGATCCTGGACTCAGAGGTGCAGTACTCGTTGGTCGTCGTCAGGGTAGGAATGGCCCTGATGGCCAGCTGAACGGCGCATGCCGCAAAGTCGCGCCGGCTGTTTGAACGTTCAAAATCGGGCTGGTGAAGCTGGAGAAGATTCGGAGCCCTGAACCCCTGAGACCAGGCGGAACGGAACATCATCCATTCCGTTGGTCGATAGGCGATGGCGACCTTGGGGGCGGCAACGGTGCCGAAAAGCGAGTAGTTTTCGACCCGCCCTGCCAGCTGCATATCAATCGACCTGACAAAAGGAATATTCATTTCCGGAGAAACGATTGGCATGGCCAGTTCGGCAAACACGGAATAAACGTTCCGCGCACCAGCACTGTCTGGCGTGTAGCTGACACCCATGACATCACTCAGTGACCCCTGCCCCCCCAGGTCAGTGAAGGTGATTGTACCGTCAAGCCGCTCGTCCCTGTCCTCGGCAAAGGTTTCGCGCCTCGCCTCGACCCCGGCTGCAAATCCCACCGGTCCACTTGGCAGCTGAAAAATTTCGGGATGGGAGACCTTGAAGTCCCAGAGCATCAGTTCCGTCTCTGCCACCCGCTTGACGCGCACCAAGACAGCATCGATCGTTTCGGCTGTATTGACGTCGAAACGACCGTCCTTGGGACTGGCGAGATTTCCGCCTCCGAATGGATTATAGGCGGCTGGTGTCGTCAGATTGATGGCCCTCTGCAGCTCGGTCATGGATATACTATCCATTTCATCGGTAACCGAAGCCTTCGAGTAAAGCAGGCCCGTTTCCCAATCGAAGTTGCGCCATGTCCCGCGCAGACCTCCGAGAAAGCGTGTGGTTTCGTTCTCAACATTTATCGCGCGGAACCCCAGGTCCGAATAGCGATAATCTTGAATCCGTACCGCTGCCCCTCCTGCGGGGAAAGGTGTCGTGCCGGTGCCGGTGACCAGACCTGGCAGACGGGCAGTCACACCGGTCGCTCCCAGCGGATTCCAGTAGGCCGTCGGCGACATCAGCACGCGCTGGGATGCAAGCGGTGTATCCTGCTGGCGCTGGGAAAAGGTGTCGGCCCAGTAGTAGCCGAGCTCACCGAAGAACTCGACGCCGTTACCAAACTCGTGATTGATAAAGGTAAAGAGATTGAAACGATCCACGCCAGAACTGATGGTGCGCATGGTGTCCAGATCATAACGCAGATTGGCGTCTTCCGTCACAGTGGCCAGGACCGAGTTGTCAAAACAGGTTCCGGCCAGGAACCCATTGGCCAGACAGCCTGGATTGGTGCTCGGTTGAATGTGGAAACTGCCTGCAGTCGCGGTAAGCGTCTGACCTCCAACGCGTGTAGTGGCTCCAGCGGGCAAATAGGTCAGGGGGTTGAGACGTATGCCTTCAGCCCAGGCCGTGATGGTGCTCAGGCTTCCGAAATCGAGACCCTCGGCCCGGCCAGCAAACCGCGCAACGCGCCCTTCAACCGTGGCATAATCCCGCTCCCAGATGAAAAGCGGGTCGCGAGTGAGATAGTCGCCCATAATGGAGACATTGGTCTTGCCACCATTGAAGTCCCTGCCCGCCTGAAAGCTCAGGGTGTATTCTTCCATACCCCCTCGGTCTCGCCCCAGTCCTGCCTCGACGGTAAAGCCTTCAAAGTTGTTGCGCAGAACAGAGTTCACGACCCCTGCCACAGCATCTGTGCCGTAGAGGGCCGCCGCTCCATCGGCCAGAATCTCCACCCGACGAAGGCCCATGGTCGGAATGGCATTGGTATTCACTGTCGTCACAGGCACGAAGTTCTCAACCTGGGTTCCCGGGTGGGCAACCAGGCGACGCCCGTTCAGCAGGGCAAGCGTATTGCCCGTGCCGATGGCGCGCAGATCGATCGAAGCCACATCCCCGCGCGCATTGTTGATGCCACCGTTATCGGTATCGGCGTCGTTGAAGTTGACGTCACCAGTCTGGGCAATGGCCCTGAAGAGATCATCGCCATCCGTCGCCCCAATAGCGTCGAGGTCTTGCGCATCAATCACCGTGACCGGAAGGGCCTCATTGATCCGGGTCCCTGAAATCCGACTGCCCACGACGACAATATCGGCAAGTTGGGCCGCATCACCAGAGGCCTGAGGCCGCCTGCGCAGAACGACTGTTGTCCCGGAGAATTCGGCAATCTCAAGATCGGTTCCCGCAATGAGCCGCCGAACAGCGTCCTCGACGTCCATAGATCCGGCGATTGCCGGACTGCGCAGGCCACTGAGATGTCCGGTCGGCGCAGAAATCTGTACGCCACCCTGGCGGGCGACTTCCGTAATGGCCTGACTGATGGGTTGAGACGGAACGCTGAAACTGCGCTCCTGTGCCGAGGCAGCGGAGGCTGCCAGCAAAAGGACTGCGCCTGCCGTTCCAGCCGCCAGCCGTTGCTTCCAAGATACCATGACAGTCCCCCGACCCGATTGAATCAAACCCCGACCCAGCGACCGGTTATGTACAAGACGCTGGATCGTGAAACATGCCTCCAACGGCATTCGAAAAATCAGGCCTCGGATAGAACAATTCTTCCATCTCGGTCTGTCACACGCAGATTCAGGCTGATCGCTGCGGCTCTGGCAAAGGCCGCGGGGTCATCGACACTGAACAGTCCGGTGATGCGAAGCTGCGCCACCGACCCGTCGACCAGAACTATTGGAACATCACTGAACCGGGCGAACTCCGCGACCGCTTGCGACAAAAGATCATTGTCGAAGGCCACCATTCTATTCTTCCAGGCCAAGATGCGATCCGCACGCACCTGCTCGACCGAGGTCGGCTTAAGTGTACCTTCGTCAAGCTGCATGGCCATTCCAGGAACGAGACGCTGCGAGGAAAGCCCCCTGGAATGTACCTTTGCCTGTGAATCAAAAGACGTCACCTGCAGGGGAGACTGCTCCAGACGGCGGACCAGAAGACGGCCGCTGCCCGCAACGATACGGGCACCTGCCGTCGCTACCACAAAGGGACGCTTTACATCGGCAACCACGGAGAACAGGGCCTCACCATAGGTCAGGACGACGCTTCGTGCGCCAGGACTGAAGCGGACACTGACGCGGGACTGGGTGTTCAGCACCATGCTGGAGCCGTCCGCGAGATCGATGGTACGGATTTCGCCCTTCCGGGTCTCGTACTGCTGGGAACGGCGCCAAAGGGCAGCAAAAACACCCGCACCACCGACGGAAAGCATACCTACAGATGCCGCTATGAGCGCACGACGATTCACCGGAGGCGAGACGTTTGCGTGAACGGCGCTCAGATCCCCGCCGGCCAGGGCCGATGCCCGCCTGGAATGCAGGGCGACGGCTCTGGCTTTGGCAAAGCTGCCCAGGTGTCGGGGATCTGCGTCAAGCCACAGGTCCAGCGAGGCTTGGTCGGCTGAGGACAACGGACCACAGTCAAGCCGGGCCGCCCAAAGGGCTGCCTTGTGCTCAATCTCCTGTCCGGTCTCCATTCCCATGCGCGTTCAGCTGCCTATTCTTTTCAATCCTATCAACCCTTGACGCGACCAGGGCCTCGTATCCGCCATCTGCGTATGCCGCCATCAGAAGACGAAAGGCCTTGGCAATATGTTTTTCCACTGTACTGGCAGGCACTCCCGTACGCTTCGACACTTCATTCTGGGACAGTTCCAATACACGACTGAGGACAAAGATGCGTCGTGTCTTGTCCGGGAGCCGCCCAATCATTTCACTTAGCCGCTGCAGCTCATTGCGGCCGCAGAGCGTGTCTTCCGGCGTTATCTGATCGATACCCTCATAGAGGGCTCCGGCATCGGCCAATGCGGAAAGTGTTACGACACTTTTGCGCCTCAGCCGACCGGCCACAACCGAATACGCCGTCCGAAAAAAATAAGCCCGCACATTGCCGATCTGGCTAACATCGGCAACGCCGACCAGCTTGGCGTAGCTTTCCTGAATGATGTCATCAATGTCTTCGGGCAGATGGCGACCGCGTCGCAACCAGCCCCTAACTGCCGGTTCGTGGGGCATGACAAGGGTTGCCAGCCAAATGGCCCGATCGTCGCTGACCCTGTCCCCTGCTCTCCTCATGTCACGACCATGCATGACACGATCTGTCGTCACAAGGGCCGCAGACAAATCCGTAGGGATACAATAACCCGCGGAGCCCGCCCCTTGCTGGGATGCCGGCTGAACAGAAACCGGCCAGCCCTTCTCTCATTGAAGGGATCAGGCCCTTCGAGCGGACGTCAAGCGGCTCTTGCAGACAGCACGATCGGTTACCCTCGCTTGTCTTGAGCCAATTTATAGGTCGAGGCGAATCCGAAAGGCTTGCTGACACAGACAGCCATTGAGGACTGTCTACCGCCCGGGTGCCAGCGGAGGGAATGCGCCGGCATGTGAAACCTATCTCCAGATGAAGGCTAAAATCAGCGGGAACGGCCCAGCCGAGGATCGCGGTGATCAGGCCCTCGAAGCTACACGACTTGGGGGGGACAGGATGATTATGAAGGGGTACTTCCGGCCATCATGGCGACAGTCAAGCGCTGGCGTTCCGCGTCTTGCTTCTGCCGAATCATCCCTGGGACCAAAAACAGGTCGACCAGTAACCAGACGAACGTTACAAAAATGCCGAAAATGGTAATAGTCAGAAGCAGTTGGGTGATAGCTGTGCCTACTCGCCCGAGATAAAATCGGTGGGCACCAAACACCCCCAGAAATAACAGCAAGAGATATGCAACACCGGCGCTAGGACTAGAGTTGGTCACGCGCTGCTCAATGAGCATTTGTTGTTGGATGTTTAGCATTTTCCCCTCCCGCAATAGCGATATTTCAGTGGATCAAGTAACCAATCTTCGCCATTCTGAACTGGCTGAATGGGCCTTTGGCTAACCTCGGATCGCACCGAACACGATGAGATGTTCGCCTTTGATGACCCGTTCGGCAAGGGCGCGTCCCTCGAAGAAGGCGACATCGTGGAGGCAGTTAGACCTTCAAGGCTTTTATCTCGCAGCGTGGCGCGATGGCTTTTGCTCGAAAAATGGCTAATGCGGGCCAATGTGTGCATCGAGCGGCAAGCCGCCCTCGCATCGCGTCAACCAGTCAAGCGCATACCAGTCGCAAGCGCCATAAAGTCAGTTTCGCGCGCAATCCGCAGCTGTTGACCGGCAACCGACTGCCCTTCGCCACGTGACCTGCAAGGCTTTTGCTGCCACCCAACCCGGAGCAAAGCAGTGACCGTAGTAGGGAGCAGCCAAAGCGATTGATAAATTATCAATATAAATCAAATCGCTGACGGAAAGGTCTGGCGGAGACGGAGGGATTCGAACCCTCGGTACCCCTTACAGGGTACGACGATTTAGCAAACCGTTGCCTTCAGCCACTCGGCCACGTCTCCGACAGGAGGCGTCGATAGCGAAGAGCTTGCAGACTTGCAATCGGCTCTAGAGAAATCATTGGGTGAAATGGCGGGGAAAGAACGCTGATGTTAACCCGACATCCACGTGCGTCGTTGCAAAATCGCGTATCGGTAGAATCCGCGGACGTTGATGACCCACACTTTCAATCCTGATCTGAAAGGCGGCACAATCAGGCTGCCGCGCTCATCGTCTCGTGCGAAGGTACGGTCTGAGCCCAAGGATGCCGCACAGGCGGGTAGCGCCGCAGACAGTGCCTCAGCGCGTCGCGGCCCCTTCAGACCTGGCGTATGGTTGAACTCAAGACAGCGCAGTTCGGCCAGGCTCGCAGGGCACGCCTTTCATCTGGTCGATCTGACGGTCCTATGGACTATCACGCTTTATTGGATCTCAATGAGCTCTGGCGCTGGCCTGTCCAGCATCCTGCTGTCCACAGTTCTGCCGTTGGCCGCTGCAGCCTTGTTCATGCAATCTGTCATGCCTCCGCTGGGCATCTACCAGTTCGATCGCAAACACCGGCTGCTTCGGCATCTAGTCGTGCTCGGCATTCTGGTCTGCCTTTCCGCCTTGCTGGCCAAGGCCACGAGCCTTGTTTTGAATACCAGTATAACCCTTCCACTCACAGGTTGGGCTGTGACGACAATCGCCTCGCTATGCGCCTTGCATTGCATATGGAGCCTTCTGGTCGGGCGTTGGCGTCGCAGTGGTGCACTCACGCCGAACATCGTGGTGGTGGGAGCAACGCGACATGCCGAGCAACTTATCCTCCTGGCCCTGCAGCGTCGTGATCTCAATGTTCTGGGCGTATTTGATGACCGGCTCGCTCGCTCGCCCGAAGCTGTTGCGGGCGTACCCGTGCTCGGCCGCGCCCAAGATCTGCTCAAACACAGAATGATACCTTATGTGGACCGTATCGTTGTGGCCATCGATCCGAATGCACACACCCGCGTTCGGGAGATGACGGCACAACTTCAGGTTTTACCGACCGAGGTGAGCCTTCTGGTCGATCCCCAGGGCGACAGGGAAAGTGACGCGGCCCTCGATAAGCTGGCTAGAGCCCCCCTGGCTCCGCTCGTTGCTCCAAGAAGCCCTGATCACCGGGCCTTCAGCAAACGTCTTCAGGACGTTCTGATCGGAAGTCTCGCCCTGGTTCTCCTTTTCCCTATTTTCTGCCTGGCCGCCCTGGCCATTCGCCTAGACAGCCCTGGGCCGATCTTTTTCCGCC
>JBFZCB010000308.1:0-7503 GCA_041308165.1 Caulobacterales bacterium | reverse complement strand
ATCCACGATTGCCGATCGGCGTTGCCAGGTGGTCAGTCTCTATCGCGGCGGGCAGTTCAAGCTCTATACCTACAAACGCTACACCGACGTCCGCCTGGCCTGGGCACCCGAGGATCGGGCCGCCACTTTCGGAGGCGATCTGGACAACTTCAGCTTCCCGCGCTTCTCCATCGATGCCGCCTTTGTGCGCCTTTATGAAAACGGCCAGCCCGCCGCCACCCCGAACCATTTTCGCTGGAACGCTTCCCAGCCTGTCGAGGGAACACCCGTCTTTGTTTCCGGCAGCCCGGGATCGACCCAGCGCCTCCTGACCCAGGACCAGCTGGCCTCGGTACGCGACGTGGTGCTTCCCCTGGACCAGCTCATCGCCTCTGAACTGCGCGGCCGGCTCATCCGCTTCTCCCAGGAGAGCGAGGAAAACGCCTTCATCGCCATGGATCCGGTGGTCGGGCTGGAAAACACCTTCAAGCGCGGCCTGGGACGGATGCGGGCCCTGACGGATGGTGCCTTCATGGGCCGTCGCGAGGCCGCCGAGGTGGAGTTCCGCTCCCGTGTGGATGCGGATGCGGCCCTCAAGGCCCGGATCGGCAATCCCTGGGCCACTTTGTCCGATGTGCAGCCTGAGCTGCGTGAACTCTACCCCGCCATGGCGCTCCTGGAAGGGGGTACCGGTATTGGCACCACGCCGGTCGCTGGAGGATCCCAGCTCTTCCTCTGGGCCCGGTCCATCGTGCGCAGCGCACAGGAACGTGAAAAGCCTTCGGCTGAACGCCTTCCCGAGTTTGCTGACAGCCGCCTGTCTGCTGCCCAGACGGCCGTTCTTGCAGCACGGCCCGTCTATCCGTCTCTGGACCAGGTCCGGCTTGAATGGTGGCTGTCAAAGACCCGTGAATGGCTGACGGTGGATGATCCCCGCGTTCGCCAGCTCCTTGGAAATGAAAGTCCTGAACAGCTGTCAGCACGCCTGGTGGCCGGCACCCGGCTGGGCGACCCTGCCGTTCGCCGCGCGCTTTGGGAAGGCGGGCTTGCGGCTGTCGAGGCGTCCGACGACCCCATGATCCAATATCTATTGGCGCTCCAGGAGCCAACCCGGGCGGTGCGCACCGAGTGGGAGGAAAGGGTCCAGGCTCCGACCAGCCGCGCCTCGGAGACCCTGGCGGCAGCCCGCTTTGCTGTCTACGGCGACAGCGTCTATCCGGATGCAACCGGAACCCTTCGCCTGACCTATGGCCGCATCGAGGGCACGGATGTACCAGGCCAGCGTTTTGGGGCCTTCACCACCTTCGCCGGTCTCTGGGACCGGGCGACGGGTGCCGCTCCGTTTGATGTCGCCCCCCGCCTGCTGGCGGCACGCGACAGGATTGACCCCCAGACCGTCCTCAACATGGCCGTATCCTCTGACACGATCGGAGGGTCGTCCGGGTCACCGGTCATCACGCAAGACGGCGACATTGTCGGGGCCAACTTCGATTCGACCGTCCTCACCCAGCGCAATGCCTATGGCTATGACCTGAACGTCAATCGCAGCGTCATTGTCACAACCGGTGCCGTCACCGCAGCCCTGCGCGACGTCTATGGGATGACGGGTCTTCTGGAAGAGCTTGGGGTCCGGTGAACGGCGTCCGCTTTCGGATCGGCAGGCCAGACGACATTCCGGCCCTGCGTCAACTGATCGAGAGTGCCTATCGCGGCAAGAGCGCCCGCGCGGGATGGACCCACGAGGCCGACCTCCTGGGGGGAAAACGCACCAGCGAAGCCGAGCTGGAGGAGATCGTGACCTCGCCTGATCAGGTCATGCTGCTGGCCGAGGTCTCTGACAGCCTGGTCGGCTGCGTTTGTCTGACGCGCCTTCCCGAGGATGTGACCTACCTGGGCATGCTGAGCGTAAACCCGGACCTACAGGCCGGCGGCCTGGGCCGCCGGCTCCTTTCGGCGGCAGAGACCGAGGCTGTGTCACGCTTCGGTACATCCCTGATGGAGATGACGGTCATCTCGACGCGGTCGGAGCTGATCGCCTGGTATGAGCGTCGGGGCTATCGCCTTACGGGTGAGCGAAGGCCCTTTCCAGAAGGAGACTATGGGGCCTTCTCACCCCAGGACCTTGAGTTTGTCGTCCTTGAAAAGCCCATGATGCGGCCTGATCCGGCAGAGGCCGGCCTGGGCTCGGACCAGATGCTGAGCCCTGGATCACAGACCTTCGGCAACTGAAGCCCGTCAGGCTTGGCACTTGAGGCTCAGAGCGGATCCAGCCGGCTCTCCGGTGGCTTTTCCATCTGGCTGCGGGCCTTGGAGAAATATTGCCACCCGGTCCAGACCGTGACGATGGCCGCAGCCCAGATCAGGAAGTCGGCAAAGGCCTGGAACCAGTTGAGATACTGGAAGTCCCAGCCAAACCCATCCCAGTTTCGGGCCAGGAGCTGAGCGCCAAGAGCCACCATCTGCAGCGTGGTCTTCCACTTGGCCAGAAGGGTAACCTCAAGTTTGACCTCCCCGGCCGTGGTTTCGCGCAGGGCCGAGACTGCAAACTCCCGAAACAGGATCAGCCCGCAGGGTATGGCGATCTGAGGCACAGAGCCTGAGGTCAGCACACCCAGGATGGCGCCGGTCACAAGCACCTTGTCGGCAATCGGGTCCAGGATCGCCCCCCAGCGGGTCGTCGCATTCCAGCGCCTAGCCAGGTAGCCGTCGACCCAGTCCGTTGAGGCTGCAATCACGAAAATCCAGAAGGCTGTGCGATAAAGGCCAAACTGATCATCCGGGCTCAGATAGGCCGAAAGAAAGGGTATCCCCCCCGTGGCACCGGCCAGGATCAGGAACATCACGACACCAGCCAGCAGGCGGATGGCCGTCAGGATGTTGGGAATGGGATTGGCCTTGGGCATGGCGGTCATGAGAACATTCCGAATGGGTCTCGAACACGAAAGGCGGCGCAGGGCACGTCAGTTCCCTGGTGGAGGATAGGCGCTTTTTGCACCGGGCTGATCGGCATTGGTGGGTGGATGGAACACGAAGACAACACTGGCGACCAGGCGGCGGCAGGATCCGCTCCTAGTCTGATCCTAGGGGTAGCCGCAAACCATCGGATAGTGAAAGGGGCAATCCTGACCACACCGATTTTGACGGAGGCGCTCCAGAAGCGCTCGCGTCCGGCCAGAGGCTTTGCAAGAGGCCTGCCCCGCATCGCGGCTTGCCCGTCACCTCCGGATGGTTAAGGTTGGGGGGAGAAGGTTTCAACCAGGGGTAGCTGCTTTAACGTTCCGTGATCCCGGGATCGTTGGGTGGGGCAAGGTTGAAGACGGGGCCACGGGATGGGATCAACGCATGACTGAAGCCGGGAGGCCAGGTGGCGACGAGCTTGCTGAGGACGTTCTTGGATTCGCCAGGCGCGAACTCCACACAATAAAGGACCTGGTCCTCAGGCCTGCTTTCGTTCTCAAGGCCATGATGGAGCAGGGGCCAGACGGGGGTGGGGCTTATTCCCGACCCCTGCGCCTTTACTTCGCGCTGAGCGGCATAGGAATGCTGATCCTGTTTCTGAGGGGTGGCGCAGACGAGTATGTCTTTCAGAATATCCCGCCCGAGGCCCTCGCTGAGTTCGCCCAAAGAGCGGGAAAATCCACCGATGCCTTCATGGCCGATGCCGATGGCTGGATGACGCTCATCATGATCCCCCTGCAGAGCATCTTGCTGGCCCTGTCTACGGTTCCCCTGTTTCGTCTCTGGGATCAGGACAACCTCGGATGGAAACGCGGCATCCGGGCGACCTTCTGCTGGCTGAACGCCTGGTACATTCTCATGATCCCCCAGTTCTGGTGGGCTTATGACGGGGGGCTTCTGGGAGCGGCCTTGGGGGTTGTGGTTCAGCTTCTTGGGGCGGTCACCTTTTTTCGGATGGGACGAGGCCGCTGGTTCAAGTCTCCGGCTATGGGCGTGCTGAAGGCCTTCCTGCTTTCCGTCGCCGTCCAGATCGTCTTGCTAGTCTGCGCTGGGATTGTCCAGATCATCGGCCTCCTGAGTGCGATCCACCTGCCCTGAAATCCCGCCCCCCATGAAACCAGCCAGCTCGGATTCGATCCCGCTCAGGCCATAGGCTCGAAACGTCCCGAACCCTTGAGGACGCGCAGGATTCCATCCGCGATCCCGAAATGCAGGCCGGTCAGATGCAGGGCTCCCGTAGCTTCGCGTTCGGCAATCCAGGGGAAGGTGCGCAGGTTTTCCAGAGACAACCTGACCACGGCCTCCTCAGACATATGCCGCACTTCATCGGGCTCTACGCTTTCCGCGACGCGGCGCACAACAGTGCTGCCTTGGGCTACCCAGGGGGCGACGAAGTCACCGCAATCGGCCGGGGCACCGGTCAGCATGGCATTGACCCCGCCGCAATGGGCGTGGCCCATGACGACGATGCGTCCGACCTTCAGGACCTTGACGCCAAACTCCAGCGCCGCCGATACGCCATGCAGCTGTCCATCCGGTTCATAGGGCGGCACGAGATTGGCCACATTGCGGACCACGAACAACTGGCCGGGAGCCGTGTCAAAAATCAGGGCCGGATCCGCCCGGCTGTCTGAACAGGCCACAACAAGGGTGTGGGGGCTCTGGCCGGCGGCTGCCAGGGCTTCGTAGTCTGCCCTGGCGCGAGGCCAGTGGGTTTCGCGAAAGCGATGATAACCGGAGAGCAGGGCAGCCTGGGATCTTTGGGGCATGGGAATCGTCTGTTTGGTCTGGTGTCTTTGGGACAGTCCCGCCTTTACGCCTGTCTTGTCGCTCAAGCCAAGGCCATGTGGTGGCAAGGGTCGTGAAGCTGGAAACGCTTTCCAACTTAGCGATTGCCCGCACCCCGCGAATGGTCAAGATTGACGTCACGTCAGATGACAACCCTTGTCAGCTCCCGGCGGCTCCTGTTCATAGGGTCGATCGTCGAGACCGGTTTGAGAACGGAGTGCTAAAGGGTGGGATCAACGGATGACTGAAGCCAAGAAGCCGGATGGCAATGAGCTAGCAGACGACGTTCTGGGGTTTGCCAGGCTTGAGCTTCATACGGTCAAGGATCTGGTCCTGCGACCCGCGGTCGTTCTTCAGGTCATGATGGAGCAGGGACCGAATGGAGGCGGGGCCTACACCCGGCCCCTTCGCCTTTATCTCATCCTGTGCGCCTTCCTGATGCTGATCCTGTTTTTCCAGGGGGGCACGGATTACCTGCTGACGGGTCTGCCGCCCGAGATGATCAACGCGCTTGTCCAGAGATCGGGTAAGTCCATGGACGCCTTCATGGCCGATGCCGATGGCTGGATGTCCCTCGTCATGGTTCCCGTCCTCTCCACCTTCTATGCCCTGCTATCCGTACCTTTTTTTCGTCTCTGGGATCGTGAAGACCTGGGATGGAGGCGCGGCCTTCGATCCACCTTCTGCTGGTTGAATGCCTGGACCGTTCTGATCCTTCCCCTGAGCTGGTGGGTTTATGGCACGGGTCCAGTGGCAGCCATCCTGTCGGCTCTGATCTTCCTATTGGGGATCATCGCCTTCTTGCGGATGGGGCGCGGCCGCTGGTTCCACTCTGCTTTCATGGGTGTGCTGAAGGCGATCCTTCTCATGATCATGATCCAGATCGCAGGGGCGATTGGCATGCTGCTGGTCTCGGGCATCGGCATCCTGGGTGCGGTCTTCACCTCCTGAAGCCACGCGCTCAGTCTTGAAGCACGGGGCCCCTGAGCCCTTTCCACCTTAGCGTGATTGCCCCGGCCCTTCGAATAGTTAAGGTTGCGACGAAAGGGCGTTCGAACCTTGAGCCAGATTTTCTGGGGCCCGTTCTTGGCGGGTCGATCCCTAGATCGATCTCGGGTCGGTTCTGAAGCCGGGGCGCTCAGGGATGGGTTCAGGGTTGAGATTTCAGGGGTGAGATTTAGATATGACTGAAGCCAGAAGGCCAGACGCCGACGAGCTCGCCGAGGACACCCTTGGGTTCGCCAGGCGCGAACTCCACACCATAAAGGATCTGGTCCTGAGGCCCTCTGTTGTTCTCAAGGCCATGATGGAGAAGGGGTCGGACGGAGGCGGTGTCTATACCCGACCGCTACGCCTCTACATTGGCTTGAGCGGCATCGGAACGCTGCTCATGTTTCTAAACGGCGGCGACTATTTCACTTCGCATATTTCACCAGAGAGGATCGCTTCACTCGCTCAGATGTCGGGAAAATCCATTGATGCCTTTTCAGCCGATGTTGAAAGCTGGAGCACCCTCTTCCTGTTACCCTTGTCATGCACCCTCTATGCCCTGGTCACCGTTCCCCTGTTACGGCTCTGGGACCCTGACAGTCTGGGTTGGAAACGCGCCTTTCGGGCCACGTTCTGCTGGTTGAGCGCCTGGAGCATTCTTGTGCTGCCTGTGCTCTGCTTCGGCTATGGCAGGAGCCTGCTGGCAACACTGCTCACACTCCTGATCTGTCTTCTGGGTGTGGTCTCCTTTTTCAGGATAGGGCGCGGCCGCTGGTTCGAATCCCCTGTGATGGGTGTGCTGAAGGGGATCCTTCTGATGATCCTCATCATGATCGCCAATACGACCTGCACAGTCATAGCCTTGAACATCGGCGTCCACGGTGCCGCCTACACCTCCTGATTTCCAACATGACAAGCCCTGCAACCGCCAAGGCGTCATAGAAGACCGCCATCGCGCAAGAGGACCGTCCCTCCCGTCGTGTTTGTGCTATGGATGGCTGCCCGTCGGGTGAAAGAAGCCGTGGATGCGTTCCGCGAGCGGCTGACTGATCCCCTCGACCTTCATGAGGTCGGCGACTGAAGCCCGGCCCACGCCCTTGGCGGATCCGAAAGCATGAAGGAGGGCCTTCTTGCGTCCCGGCCCCACACCCTCGATCTCGTCGAGCGGGTTCTTTCTGATGTCCATGGAGCGGCGCTTGGCGTGGGCACCATTGGCAAAGCGGTGGGCCTCGTCACGCAGCCGTTGCAGATAATAGAGCGCCGGTGACTTCAAAGGCAGCATAAAGGGCGCCTTGCCGGGCATGAAGAACCTTTCAAGACCCGCATCGCGATCCGGACCCTTAGCGACGCCAACGACGGTGACATCCTCGATACCCAGGTCAGCCATCACGGAGACGACTTCGGCAAGCTGGCCTGCTCCCCCGTCGATCAACAGCAGATCCGGGCGCTCTACCTCTGTCCCCTCCTCCTCATCCTTGACCAGGCGCGCAAACCGTCTGCGCAGGACCTCACGCATCATGGCGTAATCGTCCCCCGGGGTCAGGTCCTGATCCTTGATGTTGAACTTTCGATACTGCGATTTCCGAAACCCCTCGGGGCCGGCCACGATCATGCCTCCAACGGCATTGGAGCCCTGGATGTGGGCATTGTCGTAGACTTCGATCCGTTCGGGCCGGCCCTCCAGTCCAAAGGCCTCGACCACCTCATCAAGAATACGCCCCTGGGCCGAACCCTCGGCCAGCCGACGGCCAAGAGCCTCACGCGCATTGGTCAGGGCATGGTCGACCA
>JBFZCB010000307.1:0-7327 GCA_041308165.1 Caulobacterales bacterium | reverse complement strand
GGCGGGGGGTGGGGACCGACAGTGTCATCCGCCATGGTCGGCGCTGGTCAGGAGCCGCGCCGGGCCATTGGCACCGTAAACACAGCTGAGTTCTTTCTGACGGTCGCGATTTCAGCAACCTTTGTCTGGGCGCTTGTTACTGGCCATTGGGAAGAGGCGGGGGCTCTCGAGCACCATTTTGCAGCTGTTGCAGGCCTTGTCGTCGGTGGGTTGATCGCAGCCCCCTTTGCCGGCCTGATCGTCAAGAAGATACCAAGGAAGGTCCTGGCCTATGCGGTCGGGTGCCTTCTTGTATTGCTTGCCGGGATCCAGGGTATTCAGCTGGCGGGGGTCTTCTAAAGACTAGCCCGGGACCTACCCAAAGGTGGGCTTCAGGCTGCGGACCCTGCCGCAGCACGCGCGGCTTCCAGCTCGGCAGCCTTTTCCTCCACACGCGCCACGATCTCCTCGATCATGCCCTCGTTGGACTGTTTATGGGCGATCTTGCCGTTCAGGTAGAGCATGCCCGAGCCCGCTCCGCCGCCCGTGAAGCCGACATCGGTATAGAGAGCCTCCCCGGGGCCGTTCACCACACAGCCAATGACAGACAAAGACATCGGTGTGGTGACATGTGCCAGGCGTTCTTCCAGCAGGGTCACGGTCTCGATGACATTGAAGCCCTGGCGGGCGCACGAAGGGCAGGCAATGATGTTCACGCCCCGGTGGCGCAGGCCCAGAGACTTGAGGATATCAAAGCCGACCTTGATTTCCTCGACCGGGTCTGCCGCAAGGCTGACCCGGATCGTGTCGCCGATCCCTGCCCAGAGCATGGAGCCAAGGCCGATGGCAGACTTGATTGTACCGGTTCTCAGAGGTCCGGCCTCTGTGACCCCAAGGTGGAGAGGGCAGTCTATGGCCTCAGCCAGCTGTTGATAGGCCGCCACAGTCAGGAAGGGGTCGGAGGCCTTCACGGAGATCTTGAACTCGTGAAAGTCGTGGTCCTGCAGGATCCGGGCGTGGTTGAGGGCGCTCTCGACCATCGCATCTGGACAGGGCTCGCCGTACTTTTCGAGCAGTTCGCGCTCAAGTGATCCGGCGTTGACGCCGATGCGCATGGAACAGCCGTTGTCGCGGGCAGCGCGGATAACCTCACGGACACGGTCGGCGCTGCCGATATTGCCAGGGTTAATGCGCAGACAGGCCGCTCCAGCCTCCGCCGCCTCGATGCCTCGCTTGTAGTGGAAGTGGATATCCGCAACCAGAGGTACGCGGGATTCACGCGCTATGGTGCGGAAGGCGGCCGTCGATTCCTCATCAGGGCAGGACACGCGAACAATATCGGCTCCGGCCTCTTCCAGCTGACGGATCTGTTCTAGGGTCGCGGCGGCATCGCTCGTTGGGGTGTTGGTCATGGACTGCACGCTGATCGGTGCGTCGCCACCGACCAGGACGGATCCAACGCGAATCTGGCGGCTTTTACGGCGCTCGATGTGGCGCCAGGGCCTTATATGGCCGATTTCTTTTGCGGGGTCGCTCATGTCCGGCACAGGATAGACGTTTCATCAGGGCATGGCCATGACAAGCCGTCCAACCGGGTCGAGATTGGCGCAAACCCTCGCCAAGCGCGTCGGCCTGGGCATTATCCAGGCCGTCAGGGCCTCAATACTGCGATCACAGGCGGCGAAGCGTTTGAAGTCATCAGCCGCGCGGCACCCGGGTTGGAGGCAGGCGGGGCTGATGAAAGGGCAGCCGCCTGGGCAGCCGCCTCGGCGGCCGCCTGCCGGGCCAGGACCCCGGCACGCTCATTGAGCTGGCCCAATGGCGTCAGTGTGCCGTTAAGTGCGCCGCCGTGCTCTCCGTTAAGATAGATGTCGAACGCCGTCGGATCTGAGACATCGATTGTAGCAGCCAGACCCACGGGGGCCCGCCAAGCCTCTCCGGCAGCGAGCTGGCGGGCAAAGAGAATCCGGCCATCGGCCATCCGGACGACAAAGGGGCTCGGCTTTCTGGCCTGAATAACCACCTGCGAAGACATTGCGGGGGCACCATAGATAGCGCCGCGGGGATTGAAGGCCGCCTGAACGGGCATGGCAACCATGGCAGCGGCCGCGATCTGTTCTTCGCTCTGGGCCCCAAGAAGCTGGGTCTCCAGCCCGGGAGTGACATAGAACTCAGGTAGGGTCTGGTCGGGCGGCGCAGCATTGGGCCCGGTGATCAGCAATGGCGCATTCATCTGTCCGGGGACGGCCCCCAGGCTCCAGCTCTCAGGCACCGAGGCGATATCGGAAGGCTGGGGAGCCTGTCTCAAACTGACGTGCTGGAAAATGTTCCAGCTGACGACAGCCAGGCCCACGACAGCCAGTGCGGCCAGAACAGGTTGGGAGCGCCGGCGCACGTCCTCAAACGCGATTCCGACTGGAGCTTGCAGCGAAGCGACCTGATCGGGGCTTTCGCGCTTGAACCGTTCTACGGCCAGCTGTTCGTCAAGTCCCAGTGCGGCGGCATAGGCCCGGACATAGCCGATGGCAAAGACGCGCGACGGCAGGGCAGAAAAGTCGCTCTCTTCGAGGGCATTGAGATAGCGGGTGCTGACCTTGGTGTCGATCGACAGGGCACTCAGTGACCGACCCGAGGCCAGTCGCGTCGCGCGTAGCCCGGCCCCCAGAGACGGTGAATCAACGATGGCGGACGTCATGTCCTTCCATTCGGAATAGGTTCGAAACTCATCGGGGCCAATCCCCGTATCCAGCGCCATAAAAGGCCGATCCCATTACGGACGCACGACAACCGACGCCCACGCTACAAGCGAACTCTCCAGTGACACGATTGTGTTGTCCAACCTAACTTCGCCACCCACTGCACCCACTCCCGGAAGCGTGACAAGCAGAGGTTGCAGAATAATCTATTTTCGGTTGTCGATCAACGCTCTGCCGTCGATCGGTCACGATTCAACGGGTGCGCGAAACCGGATCAAAACCTCGCTTAATGGGGATCGTTCAATCTGCGACCGTTAAGGGATCAGACCGTGACGTTGAGCTTGCGGGCCAGGCTCTCGAGTTCGTTTCGGATTGACCCTGAGGAACTACCAAGAAGTTTGCTCATGCCCTTGCGTGCGGCTGCCAGATCCGTTGACAGGATCATGCGCTTGACGGGCCCCACCCCGCCTGCCGGTGCTGACAGCCGGGTAAAGCCCAGGGCTATCAGGGCAAAGGCTTCAAGGGGGCGGCCGGCAAGTTCGCCGCAGATCGAGACCGGTGTTCCTGTTTCTGCGCAGGCGGTCTGAATGGTCTGCAGGGCCCTGAGTGCAGGCGGAGACAGGGGGTCGTACCGTTCCGAGACGAGCGGATTGGTCCGGTCTGCCGCATACATGTACTGGAACAGGTCGTTTGACCCGACCGATACAAAGTCTGTGAGTGGCAACAGGGCGTCGAGATGCCACAGCAGGGACGGGCATTCGATCATGGCCCCCACGCGCAGTCTGTCCGGCAGGGGCCGGCCCCTGCGGCGTGCCCATTCACATTCGACCTCGACCAGCTCGCGAGCCGCCCGGAACTCGTCGACGGTGGCGATCATCGGGAACATAACGCGAAGCTCACGGCCGGCGCCGGCTGCCAGCAGGGCACGCAACTGGAGGCGGAGCAGGGATGGGCGGTCCAGGCCGAGACGGATGGCGCGACGACCCATGGCCGGATTTTCCTCGCGCTCGGTCGTCTCCATATAGGGCAGGACCTTGTCGCCGCCGATATCGAGCGTCCGGAAGGTCACCGGTCGGTCACCGGCGGCATCGAGAACGAGCTTGTAAAGCGCGGTCTGGCTGTTCAGGCGTGGCAGTTCCTCGGCGACCATGAACTGGAACTCGGTCCGGAACAGGCCGATGCCCTCGGCTCCGGTCTCGTTCATGTTCTCAAGGTCGACGGCCAGTCCAGCATTGGTCAGGATGGTGATCCGTTGACCGTCCCTTGTTACGGCCGGAACGTCGCGCAGCCTTGCAAACTCGGCCTGGCGCTGCCCCCTTACGGCCATGCGCGACCGTACCGATTCCAGCATGTCCGGCCGGGGCCTTAGGTGGGCCTCGCCGGTTTCGCCATCGACAATGACAAGGTCGCCTTCAGACAATCGGTCGCGTACGCCGGCCAGTCGACCCACGCAGGGTATTCCCAGGGCTCGGGCAACGATTGCGGCATGGCTGGCGGCAGACCCTTCCTCAATCAGAAGGCCACGAAGATTGGCCCGCGGATATTCCAGAAGGTCTGCAGGGCCCAGGTTCCTGGCCACCAGAATGGCGTCATCGGGCATGTCGCGCCGACCCGGACTTTCTCCGGCAAGCACGCGTAGAAGTCTGTTGGCCAGATCCTCGAAGTCATGGAGACGTTCGCGGATATAGGGATCGCGGGCCTTGGCGAAGCGGGCCCGGTGTTCGTTCCTGACCCTGTCGACAGCGGCGTCGGCCGTCAGTCCAGAGCGCACGGCTTCGATGAGGGAGCGGTTCCAGCCCCGGTCATCTGCAAACATCCGATAGGTCTCGAGAACCTCGAAGGACTGTCCTGAAAGCTTGCCCTGGCCCCCGTCCAGCATGGAATCGATACTGGCCTTAAGCTCGGTCAGCGATCGGTTCAGGCGTATTTCTTCTTCGACCGGGTCGTTGGAGAGGAGTTTTTCTGGTGCCAGAGGGGCTTCGTGGAGGATCACGTGCCCGTAGGCCAGGCCTTCGGCAAAACGCTGGCCCTTGATGCGCTCGGGGCGATGCGGGGCGACCTCGACATCGCGGAGCTCTTCCTGATCGAGGAGCTCACCGGACGAGACGGTCTCGGCCAGAACCATGGCAATGGTCTGGATGTCCTCGACCTCGTCCTCGTCATATCGACGCTCGGCCCTGTTCTGGACAACCAGCACGCCAATGGCGCGCCCGCCCCGTAGAAGGGGCGCGCCCAGGAAGGCATGATAGGGGTCTTCACCGGTCTCCGGCCGGTAGGCAAAGGAGGGGTGGCTTGGGGCGTCCGAGAGGCTGACGGGCTGAGCCAGACGGGCCACTTCGCCGACGAGGCCCTCACCAGGCCTCAGGCGGGTGTTGTGCACCGCCTCCGGATTGAGGCCCTGGGTCGCAAACAGCTCCAGTTCGCCCGAGCCTCTCCTCAGGTAGATGGAACAGACCTCGGCCACCATGGACTGGGCAATGATGCGCACGACACGGTCCAGCCGCTCCTGCGCCGGTCCTCCGCCGGCCATGGCCTCGCGGATCTGGCGCAGGAGGTTGCGTGGCCCCCTCGTCGTCAATCCGCCAACCGGCAATGGCCTCTCCCGTCAATCAATCCAGATCGGCCCGCATCCTGTCAGATACGGCCCAAGACAGTCTCTATAGCGCGTCTAGGCCATAAGCCGAATGCAGGGCGCGAACGGCAAGTTCGGCATAGGCATCTTCGATCAGGACGCTGATCTTGATCTCCGAGGTTGAGATGGCCTGGAACTTGACCCCCTTGTCGGCAAGGGCCCTGAACATGGTCTGGGCCACACCGGCGTGACTGCGCATTCCCACGCCGATGACAGACACCTTGGCGACGTCGGCATCAATGCGGATCTCCTCGAACTGAATGTCCTTCTGGGCGGCCCGCATCAGGTCTGCTGCCCGGTCAGCGTCACGACGCCCGGTCGTGAAGGTCAGGTTGACAGCCCCTTCCGTACGGGCCTGTGACTGGACGATCATGTCCACATTGACATTGGCCTCGGCCAGCCGTGTGAAGACGTCGGCGGGAGCGTCTGTCCGGTCCGACAGGCCCAGAAGCGTGATCCGGGCCTCGTCGCGGCTCATGGTGACGCCCGACACGATGCGTTTTTCCACGATATCCTCCTCGTCGCAGATCAGGGTTCCGGCATTGACCGGCAGGTTTCCGTTTTCGTCAGGCTCTATAAAGCTCGAAAGGACACGCACCGGCACCCGTTTGGCCATGGCCAGTTCCACCGAGCGGGTCTGCAGGACCTTTGCCCCCAGGGAGGCCATTTCCAGCATCTCTTCGTACGAGACACGGTTGAGCTTGCGGGCCTTGCCTTCAATGCGCGGGTCGGTGGTGTAGACACCGTCCACATCGGTATAGATGTCGCAGGCACAGTCCAGGGCTGCAGCCACAGCCACAGCCGAGGTATCGGAGCCGCCGCGGCCCAGTGTTGTGATACGACCGCCCCGCGTCACGCCCTGGAAGCCGGGGACGACGGCGATTTCGCCCCTGTCCATGGCCGCTCCGAGGACTTCGCCCGGAACGTCCTCGATCCGAGCGCGACTGTGAGCGTCGTCGGTCAGTATGGGAATCTGCCATCCCATCCAGCTGCGTGCGTTGAGGCCCATGTTGCGAAGTGTCAGGGCCAGAAGTCCCGAAGTCACCTGTTCTCCCGAGGCGACCACGACATCATATTCATCGTCGGAGAGCGGCAGGCCGCTGGCGGCAGCCCCGACGCCGTCGGTCCAGGCCACAAGTTCATTGGTCTTGCCGGCCATGGCAGAAACCACGACGGCGACCTGCTTGCCGGCTCCGACCTCCGCGGCGATGATACGCGCGGCACGCCGGATACGCTCGAGGTCTCCCATCGAGGTGCCGCCGAACTTCATCACCAGCCGCGTCATCGTGGCCCTTTCTCCCGAGCTTGCATGGAGCGAACGAGGGGTTCATTCCTCATCTCATGCCCGCTTCTAACGACACCGAACAGCCGCGCAAACCCCAAAGCCACGAGGGATTCTCTTCTGTCGAGCCTCCGGAGGTCGCAGCCGGTCCCTCTATAGACCCCCATGACGTCGCCCGCTTCTCGGCGCAGGCTGAACAGTGGTGGGACCTGAAGGGGCCCTTTGCTCCTCTTCACCGGCTCAATCCGGCGAGACTGACCTTTGTTCGGGACCGGGCGGGAGCCCATTTCGCGCGTAATACACGAGAACGTTCCGCCTTTGCGGGTTTGAGACTGATCGATGTTGGATGCGGTGGAGGCCTGCTGGCAGAGCCCATGCGAAGGCTGGGCTTCGAGGTTACAGCGGTAGACGCCTCTTCAGAAAACATCGGTACGGCCCGGATCCACGCCGAGCAGATGGGGCTCGACATCCACTATCGTGCAGCCACGGTCGAGCAGATGGTCGAGGCTCTCGAGCAGGGTCGGCTGGAGCCCTTCGATGTCGTCCTCACCATGGAGGTGGTCGAACATGTTGCGGATCCAAAGGCCTTTCTTTGCGCCTGTGCACAGCTGGTCGCGCCGGGTGGCCTGTTGGTCGTCGCCACCTTGAACCGGACGCTGAAGGGTCTGCTGCTTGGCAAGGTTGCAGCCGAGTACATTCTGCGATGGGTCCCAGCCGGGACCCATCGCAGAATGTACT
>JBFZCB010000306.1:0-24271 GCA_041308165.1 Caulobacterales bacterium | reverse complement strand
AGAAGGAAAAGCGCAAGGGCGGCTCGACCGATGCGCCGAACCGTCCCCGTGAAGTTGTCATTCCCGACGTCATCACCGTTCAGGAGCTGTCCAACCGGATGGCCGTGCGCGGCGTCGACATCATCAAGTTCCTGATGAAACAGGGGCTGATGATGAAGATCAACGATGTCATCGATACGGATACGGCCGAGCTGGTCGCCGACGAGTTCGGCATGACCGTGCGTCGCGTGTCCGATTCCGACGTCGAGACGGGCTTCCTGTCCGATGCGATCGACGAAGAGGCCACCACACCACGTGCACCGGTTGTGGCCATTATGGGCCACGTCGACCACGGCAAGACCTCGCTGCTTGACGCCCTGCGCACCACAGATGTGGCTGCAGGCGAAGCCGGCGGGATCACCCAGCATATCGGTGCCTATCAGGTCCGCCTCGAGAATGGCGAGAAGGTCACCTTCCTCGACACCCCCGGCCACGCGGCCTTCAGCGCCATGCGTGCCCGTGGTGCCAATGTGACCGATATTGTGGTGCTCGTGGTCGCCGCTGATGACGGTGTCATGCCCCAGACCGTTGAGGCCATCCAGCATGCCAAGGCGGCTGGAGCGCCGCTTATCGTGGCCGTCAACAAGATCGACAAGCCCGAAGCCAACTCGCTGAAAGTGGTCAATGAGCTGCTCCAGTACGAGGTCATTGCAGAATCCCTCGGCGGTGAGACCCAGATCATCGAGGTCTCGGCCAAGGCCCGGACCAACCTGAACGGCCTGCTCGACGCTATCCTGGTCCAGGCCGAAATGATGGACCTCAAGGCCGATCCCGAACGGGCGGCCGAAGGCGTGGTCATCGAAGCCAAGCTGGACAAGGGCCGTGGCCCCGTCGCCACCGTTCTGGTCAAGCGCGGCACCCTGAAACGCGGCGATATTGTCGTGGCCGGCTCGTCGTGGGGCAAGGTTCGCGCCCTTCTCGACGAACGCAACGCCCAGCTGAGCGAGGCCGGACCCTCGGTCCCGGTCGAAATCCTGGGTCTGGACGAGACCCCCTCACCGGGCGACGTGTTCGCCACGGTCGAGAACGAATCCCGGGCTCGCGAACTCACCGAGTTCCGTTCGCGTCAAAAGCGCGAGAAGGCAACGGGCGGCATCAACCAGGTCTCCCTGGTCGATATGATGTCCAAACTGGGTGCCAAGAAGGTCTCCGAACTGCCCATCCTCATCAAGTCCGATGTCCAGGGCTCGGGCGAAGCCATTGCCAGTTCGCTCGAAAAGATGGGCAACGACGAGGTCCGCGCGCGGATCGTCATGTCAGGAGCGGGCGGCATCACCGAAAGCGACGTTACCCTGGCCAAATCAGCCGGTGCGCCCATCCTCGGCTTCAACGTCCGGGCCTCCAAACAGGCACGTGACCTGGCCGAGCGCGAAGGCGTCGAGATCCGCTATTACTCGATCATCTACGACCTTCTTGATGACATTAAGGGTGTGCTGTCGGGCATGCTGGCTCCGCTCCAGCGCGAGACCTTCCTCGGCAATGCCCAGGTGCTCCAGGCCTTCGACATCTCCAAGATCGGCCGGATCGCCGGTTGCCGGGTTACCGAAGGTGTGGTCCGCAAGGGTGCCAAGGTGCGGATCATCCGCAACGATGTTGTGGTGCTCGAACTGGGGACGCTCAATACGCTCAAGCGCTTCAAGGACGAGGTCAACGAAGTCCCGTCGGGCCAGGAGTGCGGTATGCAGTTCCAGGGCTTCCAGGACATCCAGGTCAACGACTACATCGAGTGCTTCACCGTCGAAGAGATCAAGCGCAGTCTCTGATCGAGACGGCGCGTCCCTCCTGGTCCATCATCCCGCCTGGCCCTTGCGTCCGCGCAAGCGCCAGGCGGGTGGTCTGCCGCTCTTCTGCCGCATAGCCGCAGGATGAAGGTTCATGCTTCGCTGCCTCACCCTGAATGCCGCCCAGATCTTGATCCGAACCCGGAATCCGGGTCGCGCCCTGGCCTGGGCTGGAGGGCTCGTCATCCTGTTGGCGACACCGGCCTGGGCGAGCCCACGCTTCCTCGCCTATGACCCGGCTGACCGGATCACGACGGCCCTGACCCGGGGGGTAACCCTGGAAGTGGAGCGAGGGCTGTTCGGCACCCTCTCGGTCCGTCGCATCATTTCCACCACGACCCGGGGGGCCGCTCCCATCGAACGCGGGGGACCGGACGGCGCCCGTCAGGTCCTTCCTCCGGGTGCGGGTGAGACCACGGTCTACTCCATACCCGTCGAAGGAGACGGCCGTCCCCTCGCCCGCGCCCTCTGTCCCGGAGCCGAGCAAACTTTTCTTGTACTGGGAAGGGTCAGGGCCGTGCGTCCCCTGACCATCCATGCCGTGGGTGTGTGGTCAGATGGACGGTTCCGCCATTGCGTGGAACTGTCCTATACCTACCGCGGCGAGTGGGCCCTGCCATCAGGCTTTGACCGGAGCGGCAGCGCCATACCTCAGCCCTGAACCCTTCCGTTTCCGAGAGAGCCAACGGATGCGTCTCTGCCTGATTGCTGCCCTGACAGGCCTTGTTCTGGCACTGGTAACCTGGGTGAAGCCCGGAATGGAGGCCCTCCCTACACCGGGCCCTCCGGTCCCTGTCCATGTTCTGGACAATGGCTTCCATACCGACTTTGTCCTGCCTCGCTCAGCCCTGAGCGGACGCCCCGGCCCCCTGAAGGCCGCCGTCGACAGCCTGGCACCTGGGGACTGGGTCCTCGTGGGCTGGGGTGATGCCCGCTTCTATGTCGACCAGAGACCCATCCCCGAGCGTCTGCCCGACGGAGCCCGCGCTTTTTTCCTGCCAGGCAACCCTTCCGTCCTCATGCTGCGTCCAGAGACGCGCCATCCCGACCAGGCCTTTCTGGCTGAGGGGCGGCGGCAAATTCTTCTGGATCCCGGCGCCTTTGAGGGAATGCGCGCTCGGATCGAGAGGTCACTGGACCTGACGACAGGCTCACCGCGGATAGCCACGTCCAGGCCCGGGGACACCGCCCGTTTCTATGCTGCAGTGGAACGCTTCTCCGTCTTCTATCTGTGTAACCACTGGGCTGCCGAGGTCCTGAACTCTGCAGGCCTGGCTATCCGTCCGGTCTGGGCCATCCTGTCAGGCGAGGTCGGGGCCGCAGTGGACCGGTTCAAGGGCCAGAGGCAACAGGGCGGCCCCGACAGAGCCTGAGCCGCCAGCCCTGAGAGGTCAGGGGCAGAACTGGACAGGGCGGCCTCCAGGGACTAGACCCCGCGCTCATTTGACGGGCTGCAGGCCTGGGGCAAGACCTCGGAGCGGACCAGCCTCGCTTTTCAGCCGGGTCCGATCCCCGGCGGGCGACGAGAAGGGGAGCCGGCCATGGCCCGCAAACAACAGACCCGCAAGTCTTCCGGTCCTGCCGGGCCCTCGCAGCGCCAGCTTCGCGCAGGCGAACTTATCCGTCATGCCCTCGTGGATGTACTGCGCGAGGAAGAGATCCATGATGAAGCCCTGCGCGGTATCTCCATCACGGTGACCGAGGTGCGCCTTTCCCCCGACCTCAAACACGCCACCTGCTTTGTCGAACCCCTCGGTGCCGGGGTCGAGTCTGCCCATACGGCTGGACAGGAATCGGCGATCATCAAGGCCCTGAACGCCCATGCCCGCTTCCTGCGCGGTGTCCTGGGCCGGCGTATCGACATGAAGTTCACGCCAGACCTGCGTTTCAGACATGATGAAAGCTTTGACGCCGCCAGCCACATCGACAGGCTGTTTGCCGATCCCCGCGTTCAGGCTGACCTCGAACGCCCCGATGAGGGCGAGGACTGATGCCGATGGCCGCCGCCCGCATGACCCTTAGACCTGCCCCCCTGTCTGCTCCGGGCCAAGCCTGATGGGACGTCGAAAGAAGGGAGATCCCATCAGCGGCTGGGTGTGTCTGGACAAGCCTTTTGAGCTGGGTTCGACCGATGCCGTCTCACGCGTCCGCCGACTGTTCAACGCCCAGAAGGCTGGACATGCCGGCACGCTGGATCCCCTGGCCTCCGGCATCCTGCCCATCGCCCTTGGGGAAGCCACCAAGACTGTTTCCCACCTCATGGACGCCGAGAAAATCTACCGCTTCACGATTCAGTGGGGGATTTCCACCGACAGCGTGGATCGTGAGGGCGAGATCATCGCCCGCTCGGATGTCAGGCCCTCAAGCGATGCCATCCGCGCCGCCCTGCCCGAGTTCACCGGCGTAATCGACCAGACCCCTCCACGCTTCAGTGCCATCAAGGTGGAGGGCCGGCGCGCCTATGATCTGGCCCGCGACGGTGTGGAGTTCGAACTCGAAAGCCGCAAGGTGACCATTCATGAGGCCGAGGTCACCCACAGCCCGGATACCGACCATACGGAGATCACAATCCGGACCGGAAAGGGTGTCTATGTCCGTTCCCTGGCGCGGGATCTCGCCGCCCGCCTAGGCGCAGAAGGGCATGTCTCGGCCCTCAGGCGTGAAAGGGTAGGTCCATTTTCAGTCGAGAATGCCGTTACACTGGATTTCCTGACCGATCTGGTGCATAGGGACGCCGCTTTGGAAGGCTTGCTTGCCGTTTCGACCGCTCTGGACGACATCCCGGAACTGGCCGTCACGGACCAAGACGCCTTTTCGCTTCGTCAGGGACGACCGATCGTTCTGCTCCCCCGACAGGTTGAAACCCTCAAGAGCCGCCTTCGCGACGGCTCCCGGACCGTTTCAGTCTTTCAGGGTCAGACCCTCGTCGCTCTCGGTCAGTTGCGGGCCGGTCGGCTTGAACCCGACCGCGTTTTCAATCTCTAACTCGCCTCCGTCGCGAGCCTCATTGAGGCCAGCCCGAGGGCCAGAAAGGACTTTTCGATGTCGGTTACTGCTGAACGCAAGACTGAAATCATTGCCGATAACGCCCGCTCGGCTGGCGACACCGGCTCGGCCGAGGTCCAGGTTGCGATCCTTTCGGAACGCATCGCCAACCTTACCGAACACTTCAAGACCCACAAGAAGGACAACCACTCGCGCCGCGGCCTGCTCAAGATGGTCTCGCAGCGTCGTCGTCTTCTGGATCACCTGACCAAGACCGATCACGCCCGCTACGTGGCCCTGATCACCAAACTGGGTCTGCGCCGCTAGGCCGCGGACGAAGGCGGAAGCATTTTTGGGGCGCGGGCCATGTCCGCGCCTCTTTCCGCATAGAAAGACCGGCGTGCCGCCGGACGTACGGCGCAGGTTTTCGATGAACCCATGACCCTGTGTCTGTCGGTTCAGATCGGGATCCGAAGAACTGACGCGAGGGCTGAAAACTTAGTCCTCATACTTCCCGGACCGTTCGCGATGGCGCGGCGGTCCATGGACCGAAGGACTGAACGCCCGACGCTCCACCCACTGATGGGACCCCGCCGGGAATACGCCCGCCGGGATACGAAAGACGAAACATGTTCGATATCAAACGCAAGACGATTGACTGGGCCGGCCGGCCGCTGACGCTTGAAACGGGCCGGATCGCCCGCCAGGCCGACGGCGCTGTCCTGGCCACCTATGGCGAGACTGTGGTCCTGGCGACCGTTGTCTATGGCCGCGCGCCCAAGCCGGGCCTCGACTTCTTTCCCCTGACGGTCAACTACCAGGAAAAGACCTTTGCCGCCGGCAAGATTCCAGGTGGCTATTTCAAGCGTGAAGGCCGCCCCACTGAAAAAGAGACCCTGGTCTCGCGCCTGATTGACCGTCCGATCCGTCCGCTCTTCGTCAAGGGCTTCAAGAACTAGACACAGGTCGTCATCACCGTGCTGCAGCACGACATGGAGAACGACCCCGACGTCGTCGGCATGGTGGCAACCTCTGCAGCCCTGACCCTGTCTGGCGTGCCCTTCATGGGTCCCATCGGTGCTGCCCGTGTCGGCTACATCGACGGTGAGTTCGTTCTCAACCCCACACTCGACCAGATGCCCGACAGCCAGCTCGACCTGGTCGTCGCTGGAACGTCAGACGCCCTCATGATGGTGGAATCGGAAGCCAAGGAGCTTTCCGAGGAAATCATGCTCGACGCCCTGATGTTTGCCCATCGCGGCATGCAGCCCGTGATCGACGCCATCATCGAAATGGCCGAGCACGCCGCCAAGGAGCCCTTCGACTTCACAGCCGAAGATCACTCTGACGTGGTCACCGCCATCCAGGCCCTCGTCGGCGAGGACATCAAGGCGGCCTACACCCACCCTGGCAAGCATGCCCGCCATGAAGCCGTTGGTGCCGCCAAGAAGAAGGCCGCTGCAGAACTGGTCAAGACAGACGAGAACCCCGAAGGCGTCGATGCCGCCAAGTTCGGAGCCGCTTTCAAGGAATGCGAAGCTCACGTCCTGCGTCGCGACATCATCGACAACGGCCACAGGGTCGACGGCCGCGCCCTCGACAAGGTGCGCTCGATCGTCTCGGAAGTCGGCGTCTTCCCGCGCACCCATGGCTCGGCCCTGTTCACCCGTGGTGAGACCCAGGCCATTGTGGTGGCCACCCTCGGCACTGGCGAAGATGAACAGTATGTCGACGCCCTGAGCGGCACCTACAAGGAGAAGTTCCTTCTCCACTACAACTTCCCCCCCTATTCGGTCGGTGAGACCGGACGGATGGGTGGCGCAGGCCGTCGCGAAATCGGTCACGGCAAGCTGGCCTGGCGCGCTATCCGCCCGATGCTGCCGTCGTCGGAAGACTTCCCCTACACGATCCGTCTGGTGTCGGAGATCACCGAGTCCAATGGTTCGTCCTCGATGGCCACCGTCTGCGGATCGTCTCTGGCCCTGATGGATGCCGGTGTTCCCCTGACGCGTCCGGTCTCCGGCATCGCCATGGGCCTTATCCTCGAGCCATCCGGCGAGTTCGCTATCCTGTCGGACATCCTGGGCGATGAAGATCACCTCGGCGACATGGACTTCAAGGTGGCCGGTACGCGTGAGGGTATCACCTCGCTGCAGATGGACATCAAGGTTGCCGGCATCACCGAAGAGATCATGAAGAAGGCTATCGCCCAGGCTTCGGCCGGTCGTCTTCACATCCTCGACGAAATGGACAAGGCCATCGACGGTGCTCGCACCGAACTGGGCGAGTTCGCGCCCAAGATCGAATCCATCAAGGTCCCCGTCGACAAGATCCGTGAAGTCATCGGCACCGGCGGCAAGGTCATTCGCGAAATCGTCGAGAAGACCGGCGCCAAGGTGAACATCGAGGACGACGGGACCGTGAAGATCGCGGCCTCCGACCAGGAGAAGATCGACGCTGCCAAGGCCTGGATCCTGTCCATCGTCTCGGAACCGGAAGTCGGCACCATCTACACCGGCAAGGTCGTCAAGGTTGTCGATTTCGGGGCCTTCGTGAACTTCTTCGGTGCCAAGGACGGTCTCGTCCACGTATCGCAGATGGCTCTGGAGCGCGTTGCCAACCCGGCCGACGTCGTTTCCGAAGGCCAGGAGGTCAAGGTCAAGTTCCTCGGCATGGATGATCGCGGCAAGACCAAGCTGTCGATGAAGGTCGTCGATCAGGCCACAGGTGAAGACCTGACAGACAAGATCAATGCCGAGCGCGCAGAACGTGGCGAGCCCCCTTTGTCAGATGACACCGGCGGCCGTCCCAAGCGTGAAGGTGGCGACCGTGGTGGTGACCGCGGCCGCAGCCGGCCGCGCCGCGACTAGGACCCCGTGCTGTACGACTGAGTGAAGGAGGCCCTGCTGGAAACAGCGGGGCCTTTTTCCATTCCCCCCCGATGGGCAGCTCCCGACACAGGGCCCCAGATACAGAAACGTCGGCTTGAGCCTCTGCTTTCGATTGAGGCGGGTTTCACCCAAGGCGTATACCCGGCCAGTCCATGCGCGAGCTCCAACCGAGGCTCCCGCTCGGGAGCAAGACTGACGATCAGCCGCATGTCTTGCTACTTTGCTCCCGTACGGTAGCGCGTCGTTTCAGAATGTTCGGAGAGGTCCGGATTAGGAGCCTGTTGTGTCAGCTTCACCTATGCCTTCGCCATCGCTCGAACCACCAGCCAGCCGGGCGCGGGCCAACCGCCCCATAGCCACAACCACGGATCTGGGTCCGATTGTTCGTGAACGGAGAAGATCACTGGCCATCACGCAGCAGGAACTGGCAGATGCCGCCGGGACGGGCCGGCGCTTTGTCTCAGAACTTGAAGCCGGAAAGGTAACGCTGGAGTTCGGCAAGGTCATTTGGGTCTGCCAAATGCTGGGCATCGACCTTTCAGCCAGGCTGAGGTGAGTCTCGTCCCCACACACGACCTACATCCCTGCACGACTTTCCAGAGGCTGAACGATGACCGACTTTAAAGCTGCTGGCACCGCCTCGGTTGACGCGGTTTGTAAGGCCGGGCCTTCCCCTTTGCATCGCCCTGCCGCACAAGCTCGCGCATGAACCCCTTAGATCCTCACCCAGCCGTCCATGTCATTGGCGCAGGGCCAGCCGGCCTCATGGCTGCGACCAGACTGGCTGAAGCCGGCCATAGGGTCATTGTGCACGAGCGTATGCCGTCTCCGGCCAGAAAGCTGCTCATGGCGGGACGGGGGGGATTGAACCTGACCCATTCCGAAGCGCCCGAACCCTTTCTGTCGAGGTATAGCGACCGGGCCGGGTCTATCCGGCCCTGGCTCGAGACCTTCAGTGCCAGCGACCTTGTCGCCTGGGTCGAGGACCTGGGTCAGCCTACCTTTGTCGGTTCATCGGGACGGGTCTTCCCACGGGCGATGAAGGCTTCGCCCTTGGTCAGGGCCTGGCTCGGCAGGCTTTCCGCACTCGGCGTCGAGATCCGCACCCGTTCGATTTGGCGGGGCTGGCAGGATGGACAACTCCTGTTCGATGCGCCCGACGGCCCGGTTCTCGAACACCCGGCGGCCACCGTGCTTGCCCTGGGTGGGGCAAGCTGGCCCAGACTGGGCTCACAAGGGGAATGGACAAGCTGGCTTGAGGAAAAAGGGGTCGAGGTTGCCCCTTTCCGGGCCTCCAACGCCGGGGTCAATATCGACTGGTCTTCAGTGATCATCGAACGCTTCGCCGGACAGCCCCTGAAGCCTGTCTCCATCAGCCTGGGTGACCGGACCCTCCGCGCAGAACTCATCCTCACTCGCTATGGCCTTGAGGGCTCGGCCATCTATGCCCTTTCGCAGGCCTTTCGCGAGACGATCGAGAAGGAAGGCTCAGCCACACTCACCCTGGACCTGCGTCCCGACCTTAGCCTGGACGCCCTGACGGAAAGACTGTCCAGGCCCCGGGGTAAGGACAGTGTCACCAACTGGCTGCGCAAGGTGGCTGGCCTGTCACCCGCTGCGATCGGCATCCTGCGCGACATTCCAGGGGACCTGCCGACCGGAGCGGAGAAGCTGGCTCGCCGGATCAAGGCGGTAAGGCTCAAGGTCACGGGCCAGCAGGGGCTGGAGCGAGCCATTTCTTCAGCCGGTGGCGTGGGGTTCGAAGCCGTTGACGAGCATATGATGCTGAAAGCCCTGCCCGGCGTCTTCGTGGCTGGCGAGATGCTGGACTGGGAAGCTCCGACGGGTGGCTATCTTCTGCAGGCCACATTGGCTTGCGGTGTCGTCGCTGCAAATGGCGCGATGCACTGGCTGGACGCCTCCGGCTCAGGTAGGAGCGCCCCATGACCGAGAGCTCCACACTCCTCATCAATGGGCCCTGCCCCGCACGCTTTGCTGCAGTGAAGGATGCCTTTGCGGCCAACTTTACGGATGCGCCTGAAGGCCTGAATGAGCAGGCAGCCCGGTTCAGCGTCTGCATTGGCGGTGAAACGGTGATCGATCTTACGGCAGGCCTCGCCGACCCGCGCTCGCAGACGGCCTTTACCGAGACAACCCTCACGCCGGTCTTCTCGACCGGAAAGGCCGTGATGGCCCTTCTTATGGCAACCTGCGTCGAGCGCGACCTGCTGGCCTACGACCAGCCCGTCAGCGACCTTTGGCCAGCCTACGGGGCCAAGGGCAAGGACAAGGTCACCGTGGCCCAGATGATGTCGCATCAGGACGGCCTGCCCGGCTTCTCGGAAACGGTAGACCCCGCCATCTGGTTTGATCGCCAGGCGGTCCTTGACCGGCTGGCGGACCAGGCCCCCATGTGGGAGCCGGGCACAGCCAGTGGCTATCACCCGATCACCGTCGGCTACCTGGCTGGGGAGGTGTTTCGTCTGGCTGACGGGCGCAGCCTTGGTACGGCCCTGAAGGAGGACTTCCGGGACCGTTTCAACCTCGACCTCTGGATCGGGCTTCCTGAAAGCGAACACGATCGGGTTGCCGTGATGAGGAAGCCATCGGCGGCCCCGGATCTCGGGACGATCGACGACATCAAGAAGGCCGCTTTCCTCGACCGTGGCTCTGCACCGGGCGGGCGCGGCTCAAAGGACTGGCGAGAGGCCGAGATCGCTTCTGCCAACCTGCACGGTACAGCCCTGGACCTGGCCCGCATTCTGGGCGTCCTGGCCAATGGCGGTGACCTGGACGGTCACTCCATTCTCTCTCCCGACGTCGTAAGGCAGGCTGTCAGCGAGCGTATTCGCGGCCAGGACAAGGTCCTGCCCTTCCTGATGAGCTGGGGTGCCGGATTTACCCGCAATGAAGGACTGGGCATCTTCGGTCCCAATCCTGACGCTGTAGGCCATTGCGGTTGGGGCGGGAGTTGCGCTTTTGCCGACGCTGAGGCCAAGGTTTCGGCGGCCTATGTCATGACCCGGCAGTCGCACTACCTGATCGGGGATCCTAGGGCCCAGCGCCTGATCGATGCCCTCTACTCGGCGCTCTGATCTAAAGCCTTCACCTGGGAAGTGGCCTCCAGCTTGGCTGGCTAGACACCAGGAAAACGAACGCATTGCAATATGATGTTAAAAGCATATGATGCGGACATCATGTCCCTCAGTAAAGCCGCGCGCCTGACTGAATTCTATGACCGCTTTCAGAGCGCGCCACCCTGCGCGAATGCCACAGACGCGCTCCAACAACTCTGTGCCATTCTAAACGCTGTAGAGGATGAATTCTCGGGCGTTGCTAACCAACCGGACAATCATCGTTCAGATGGCCGGATGTACCCACCTCAAGACGACGCAGCGCGCGAGGTAGACGGTCGCTCTGAGCTCACTCGCTATCGCTCGCGAGCGCACAACACTTACATCAGCTCAGATGGGGCCGTTCTGATAATGACCACCAGCAACAAGGTACTCTTTTCGAAGCCCGGTTCGTCGGGCTTGGAGATCAAGCTATGATGGCTTCCCCCTTTGAGGCGCTACTCAAGCATCTTGGCCATGATGTAAAAGTCGCACGCTTTTCAGTCGACGCGCCCGCTGTGTCTGATGGTGAGTGGTGGCTCGACATTGAGCTTGAAGGCGGATGGAGCAATTCTATCTCCTGGCGACCCGATCGGAAGTTTGGATTTTATGTCACCGGCGGCGAGTTTGGGGAGCGGCCAGACGAGATTTTTGGCGACGAACGTTTGGCAGCAACGCGCCTAGTTCAACTCTTTCGCCGCCATCAGGCACAAGAGAATGCAGCGGCCTTCTCTCTTCGAGAGATACGGCAATTGCTAGGCGAATCTCAGGAAGTCATGGCCGAAAATCTTGGCAAGGGCCAAGCGGAGATCTCGAGGTTTGAAAAGCGGTCCGATGCGAAACTAAGTACAATCGACCAGTATGTTCGTTCCCTCGGAGGACGGCTTCAGGTGAGTGTTGTGTTCGATGACTTCGAGGGGCCCCTCGAGCTCGCTCAAAAGCCTAAGCCTAAGCCTAAGCCTATTTCGAAGGTAGCTCGCAAAGCAGGCAAGAAATCTTTGGCCCATAAGAAAGAAGCCCGTGCGGCTTAGTCTCATCGTCCTGCGAGCCCGCGACCCCGAGCGGCTCGCGAATTTCTATGAGCTGTTCGGCTGCTCATTCGAAGTCGAACAGCACGGCAGCAGCCCGGTTCACTACGCCTGCGCTCACGACAGAACCGTCTTTGAGATCTATCCCCGAAGCGCTCGACAGGCGACGACACGTGCCGTGAGACTTGGCTTTGAGGTCGCAGACCTCTCCGATGCCTGCGCGCGAGCGGTCGCCTCCAAGGGTGAAATCCTGAGCGGACCCAAGTCAACGCGCTACGGACGGCGAGCCGTTTTGAAAGATCCTGAAGGCCATACCTTGGAACTGACTGAACCCCTGGCTTGAGCTTCAAGCCAAACTGAAGCTCAAACCAGGCTGCTCTCATGCCGGAGCATTCAGGCTTTGCCCCCCCAAAGGCGACCCTTCGAAGACGGGGGCGATCTGCAAGTCACCCAGCCGTCAGGCATTCACCTCAAACCGGTTCAGCGGTTTGCTCGACGGCACGACGTGCCGCGCGCGAACGTTTCCAGGTCGCCCAGGCAAACACGCCCGCTCCAGCCCAGATAAACCCAAAACTGAGAGCACGAAGGGGTGTCAGCGACTCCCCTGCCCAGACCCCGACGCCGAACTGGAGGGTGGGGGCCAGGAACTGGATGAAGCCGATCAGCGAGAGGGGCAGTCGGCGCGCTGACCAGGCGAACAGGGCCAGAGGCACGACCGTTGCAACGCCACTGGACAGGGCCCAGAGCAGTCCCGTCGTGGAGGCAAGACCCACGCCGGTCCCCTGCGTCTGCAGCCAGGCCAGCAGCATGACCCCGAAAGGTAGAAGAACCAGACATTCGACAAACAGACCGGTCTGGGCGTCCGCGCCCACCCGCTTGCGAATGACACCATAAGAACAGAAGCTGAGGGCCAGGAGCAGCGAAATCCAGGGGAGCTCACCCAGCGCCACGGTCTGGAGGACGACGCCGACAGCGGCCAGGGCAATAGCCAGGCCACTCCAGCGATCGAACCGTTCACGGAACAGAACCGCACCCGCAGCGACATTCAGGAGCGGGTTGATATAGTAGCCCAGACTGGCCTGGAGCGTGGCCTGATGCGTCGTCGCATAGACATAGAGCCACCAGTTGATCGCAATCATCGCGGCCGAAAGGACCAGCCAGCCGAGCGTACGCAGGTCTGTGAGCACGCGTATGACCTGGCGAGCCTGGCCTGAAACCAGCACCAGTAGGGCCGCAGCAAAGACCGACCAGACCGCACGGTGAGCCAGGATTTCAGGCGCACCGAACCCCGCCGAGGCCATGGCCATAAACAGCAGCGGGAACAACCCCCACAGGCCGTAGCAGGCAATGGCAGTAAGGACCGCACGCCCGTCGGTCGCCGTGGATTGGGTCATGCAGAAGGTTCCGGTCCGGCCTGGTCAGGAAGCCCCGACCAGACCGGATAAACGGCGTCAGACGGTGATGGTGCGATAACCGGTCGAGGACTTGATGGTGCCAGTCTCATCCAGAAGCTGGGCAATCTGGACTGCGTTGAGGGCCGCACCCTTGCGCAGGTTGTCCGACACGACCCAGAAGCAAAGCCCGTTCTCGACGGTATGGTCCTTGCGGATGCGCGAGACATAGACAGCATGCTCGCCTGCGGCATCGACCGGAGTGATGTAGCCGTCGTGTTCGTGCTTATCGACCACAAGAACGCCCGGGGCCTCCCGCAGGATGGCACGGGCCTCATCGGGGCTGATGGGGCGATCAAACTCGACCGTCACCGCTTCGGAATGCCCAACGAACACGGGCACGCGGACACAGGTCACCGTCAGCTTGATGTCCGGGTCCATCATCTTGTGGACCTCGTTCCACATCTTGGCTTCTTCGTCGGTGTAGCCATCGTCGTTGAATGCACCGATGAACGGAATGACGTTGAAGGCAATCTGTTTGGGGAACTTCTTGGGACGGGCGTCGCCCAGGCCATAGATGGCCTTGGTCTGGTTCCAGAGCTCGTCCATGCCCTCCTTGCCTGCGCCGGACACCGACTGATAGGTCGAGACCACGACCCGCTTGATCTTGGCCGCATCATGCAGGGGCTTGAGAGCCACAACCAGCTGGGCCGTCGAGCAGTTCGGATTGGCGATAATGTTCTTCTTGTGCGTGTCCTTGACCGCATCCGGGTTCACCTCGGGCACGATGAGGGGCACGTCCGGATCCTTGCGGAAGGCCGATGAGTTGTCGATCACGACCGGACCGAGCTTGCCGATTTTCTCCGACCACGCCCGCGAAACATCACCACCTGCCGACATCAGGACGATATCGACAGTCGAGAAGTCAAAACTCTCGATGTCTTCGCACTTGATGGTCTTGTCGCCCCAGGCGACGTCCAGGCCTTTGGATTTTCGCGAGGCGATCGCATGCATTTTGTCTACGGGGAACTTTACTTCCTCGAGGATGGTCAGCATTTCCCGGCCGACATTGCCGGTAGCGCCTACGATGGCGACGCGATAGCCCATGGTATTTATCCCTTTGGCCGCCGTCTTCGGCGGGGTGGACGGGATTTAGCCCTTCACGGGCGCGAAGCAACGATTTTAAAGAGACTGGACCAAGTTTGAGCGGTCTTCGATCCTGGCCACAGACGTAAATCACTTGCGGCCCAGGCTCAAAAGCCACTGTGAAGCCCGCCCAGGGCCGAATAGGGATCGCTACCCTGATTGAGGCTGCAAAGGTACGCCGGAGGCTTCGATACATCCCTTTGGCAGCCTTTTTGCATTTGGCTTGGGACGCGAATGTCACTTCCGGCGGTTATCGCCGCTGTCCCGCTTTCCCTTCAGGCCCGCCAAGGCTAATCGGCGACCATGACGTCTCGCATCCGTTCAGCCTATGACATCCGCATTGAGGAAGGCGTCCTGGCCCCGGATCCGGCCCAGGCCCCCCTGATTGCAGAACTCGAACGTCTCGAGACCGACCTGGCCAGACGGGGCCTTTTCGGTGGCCCACCCGAAATCCAGGGCCTCTACATCTGGGGCCCCCCAGGCCGGGGCAAGTCGATGCTCATGGACCTGTTCGTGGCCACCACGCCCGAACCGAAAAAGGAGCGCGCTCACTTCCATGCCTTCATGGCCCGCATCCACAGCCTGGTGGACCAATGGCGCAAGGGCGATGCAAAGGCGCGCAAGACCATCTTCGGGAGCCACAAGGGTGATGATCCCATAGTCCCGATTGCGGCACTGATCGCTTCGGAAGCGCGCCTGCTCTGCTTCGATGAGCTCCAGGTGACCGACATTGCCGATGCGATGATCCTGGGCCGCCTGTTTGAGGCCCTGTTCGAAAGAAAGGTTGTCCTTGCCGTCACTTCGAACCGGGCACCCGATGATCTCTACAAGAACGGACTGAACCGGCAGCTATTTGTGCCCTTCATCGAGGAGATCAAAAAACGCTGCATTGTGGTCGAGATAGACGGTGCAAGGGACTGGAGGCTGGACAGGCTCAAGGGCTCGCCTGTCTGGTTCACAGATACACCGTCAGAACGGACCGCATTCGAGGCGCTTTGGACCGATCTTCGGGGCGGCATGCATGAAGCCCCCACCACCCTGGAGGTTCTTGGGCGCGAAGTCGTGCTGCACAGGACCGCCGGAGGTCTGGGGCGTGCCACATTCGAAGACCTTTGCGCCCGACCGCTGGGCCCCCAGGACTACCTGCGTCTTGCGGGGACCTTTCATACCCTCTTCATTGAGGATGTGCCCGCACTCTCCCCTTCACGACGCCAGGAGGCCCGCCGGTTCGTGACCCTGATCGATGCCCTCTATGAGGCCCGGACCCGCCTGGTTATCCTCGCCCAGGCCACACCCGAGGCCCTCTACCCCACGGGGGATGGGGCCTTTGAGTTCGAGCGTACCGTCTCGCGACTGCAGGAAATGTCGAGTGCCTCCTGGCTGGAAACACCCTGAAAGAGCTAGACGTCTCGACTTCGCCGTATTCACCGATAGTCTAATGCCATGAACCAGTCTTTCGCCCTTGTCCTCACCCTTTCTCTTTCTGTTTTCGCAGCGGCCGGTTCCGCTTCCGCCAAACAGGAGGTGTCCTCATCACCCGGGCCTCAGCAGCCGCCCGCACAGGTCGCCTGGTCCTCTCCTCCACCGGCACCGGCAGGGCCCGTCGTCGGCCTGAGCCCGGCTGCAATTGCCACCTGGCTTGCCGCTGAGGGAGCCACAGGGATCGAGCTTCAGACGGCCGGGGAACGCCGCTTCCTGCGGGTCACGACCGATGGTCTGCCCTGGCTTCTGTTCCTGCAATCCTGCGAGAGCGACATCTGCTCTGACCTGCAGTTTTCGGCCGGCATTGGCGATGCCCTCATAACACCCGAAAAGGTTAATGGCTGGAACCGCGACCGTCGTTTCGTCAAGGCCATCTATGAGGCCGGCGAGGCCGGACAGCCCGCGTCCGCCATTGCCCAGTACGACGTCCTGGTTTCCCCAGGCGGTACCGAACAGCTGGCCGATCCCCTCGCCATCTGGCGCAACCTCCTGCCCGAGTTTGTCCGGACCGTTACGGCAGGAGCCGCTGCGACGCCACCCCCGGCCCAATAAGAGGCGCAACGGCTGAGCCCGTTGCAAGGTTTGTGAAGACGCCTTGCGGCAGACGACCCAGAAAAAAGGGCCGCAGACAAAGTCTGCGGCCCCGTATTCTTCTGGCAGGACGGTAGCCCGCAGCCCAGGCTGCAGGCCCCCTGGACTGCGTCATCAGGCCAGCGAAGGCTCGATGTCCTTGCAGGCCTGAATCAGGCCCTGGACCGATTCCACCGACTTGGCGAACATCGCCTTTTCCTCATCATTGGTGGTGAACTCGATGATTTTTTCCACCCCGGAGGCCCCCAGCATAGCAGGGACGCCGACATAGAGGTCAGACAGGCCGTATTCACCCGACAGCCAGACCGCGCAGGGTAGGACCCGCTTCTGGTCCTGGAGATAGGACTTGGCCATGGCAATGGCGCTTTCGGCGGGGGCATAGAAGGCCGAGCCGGTCTTCAGCAGGGCCACGATCTCGCCACCACCGCCACGCGTGCGCTTCACAATGGCATCCAGCTCATCCTGTGTCAGGAAGCCGGCAGCGACCGCGTCAGGCAGGGGAAGTCCGCCGACCGTCGAATGCCTGACCATGGGCACCATGTCGTCGCCATGACCGCCCAGCGTCCAGGCATGGATGTCCTGGACCGAGATGCCGGTCTTCTCAGCGAGGAAATAGGCAAAGCGGGCGGAATCGAGCACGCCGGCCATACCCACAACCTTTTCCTTGGGCAGGCCCGAGAACTTCTGCAGGGCCCAGACCATCGCATCCAGCGGGTTGGTGATGCAGATGACAAAGGCGTTTGGCGCATGGGCCTTGATGCCCTCGCCGACAGCCTTCATGACCTTCAGGTTGATGCCGATCAGATCGTCACGGCTCATGCCTGGCTTGCGGGGCACACCGGCGGTCACGATGCAGACGTCGGCGCCTGCGATATCGGCGTAGTCGTTGGCACCCTTGAGCGCGACGTCCGAACCGAACACGGCCGTGGCCTCTGCAATATCCAGTGCCTTGCCCTGAGGTGTACCCTCGGCGATATCAAACAGGATGACATCACCCAGCGCCTCTCGCGCTGCCACATGGGCCAGGGTTCCACCGATCATTCCGGCGCCGATAAGAGCGATCTTTGCGCGAGCCATAAGCATCTCCGTTTTGGCCTTTTGCGCTGAAGGGCGACGAAAAGCCGGGGTTTGAATGACCTTTGCCGTTCGGGCGGCTCGGGCCGGTGCAGGTGCGAGAAGAAATCTTTGCGCGGCGGTCTAGACCCGCAGGGCGACGGGGGCAAGCGTGCGGCTTTACGCCCTCCGCAGGGCTTGCCATGGTGAGTGACCTTAGGAATCATTACGATGCGCAGTTTTACGACGGCTCTTGCCCTGGCCTGGATTACGTCTGCAGGTCTGGCCCTGACATGGCCCGGCAGCCTGCTGGCCCAGACACCTCCCGCTACGATCGGCCAGCCCTATGTGCCCGCGCCCTGGTGGATGCGCGATCCCGTGATTGCCTCGATCGGCCAGGTCCGTGTCGAAATCCCCGCCAATCGCGCGGGTTTCAATGCAACCTTCCAGTCGATTGACCGGTCCGCAGCCGAGGCCTCCGCCCGCAGCGCCGGCCAGGTCCGGGCCCTTAGTCAGGCCCTGGCCGCCTATGGCGTTGAGCGGGCGAGGGTGGAAACCACGCTGACGACACGTCCCCTCTACGAACAGTACCGCGACGAGGCCGGCAACCTCAGGGACAATGTCCGGCCCGACAAGATCCAGCGCTACCAGACCGAGGCAACGGTCAGGATCGCGATCCGGGATGTCGCCATCCTGGAACGGGTCTATGCCACAGTGGTTGCCACCCAGCCGATCTCGATCACACCGGTGTGGTTCAACCTCGAGCCCGAGAATGAGTGGAAGACCAGACTGGCTGCCGAAGCCATGAAGGATGCACGTCGCAGAGCCATCTTGGCCGTCGAGAATGCGGGGGCCAGCCTTGGGAGCGTTCGACTGATCGATCCGACCGGCAGGGCCTGCGAGACAGACGTCCTCGTCGGCTGGCCGTCCTATGCATCGACCGCCACAGTCGAGACGTCCGTGGACGAAATCAACATCAGAGGATCGCGCAGCGCTCCGGACATGGCTTTTGCGCCGCAGTCTCCTCCTGCCATGGGAGAAGCCCCGTCAGAAGACCAGATTGAGGCCGCCCGACTTGCGCTTCAGCCGCCGCTCCAGGTTATGACCGACAAGGCCTGTGTCGTCTTCGGCCTGAACTGAAAGATCCAACCTGGCGGCCACGGAACCTGGCCCTGTGCGCACGCACCGGCCTTATACATCCGCTACCAGCCTGCCTTTTGAGACCAGGGCTTCATGAACGCGATTTTCGAAACCGATCCCCGTCTTCTGACCAACAGCGTACAGGTTGCAGCCCTAGATCTGAGTGACGTCAGGCTGATGGATGATACCCGCTTTCCGTGGCTGGTTCTGATCCCCCGCCGGAAGGGTGCCCGTGAGCTGGACGATCTCGAAGCGTCTGATCGGGCCCTGCTGATGACGGAGATCATTGAGGTCACACAGGCCGTTCGAAAGCTTGGCGAAGATCTGGATCGGCCTGTCGAGAAGGTGAATACCGCGGCACTCGGCAACGTCACCCCACAGCTTCATGTCCACGTGATCGGACGTCGCCGGGATGATCCCCTGTGGCCCGATCCAGTTTGGGGAAGACCGGGTGCGACAGCCATGGAGGCTGCGCTTTTGGCCCGTCAGGCCAGGATAGCCAGCCAGGTGCTTGCCGGCACGACGGCATAGCGCCGATCGGGTTTGATGCCCGACCACAGCGCCCCTCAGGACGGGCCGTAGCCTGCCGAACCTTAAGGGCGTCCGATCCGGACCTGGCAGGATCTGGAGCCGCGCATCTTCAGGTCCGGGACCTAGACCGGCGGTGGGGGGCCGAACCGGCCTGCATTATAGTCTTCGATGGCCTGGATAATCTCGTCTCGGGTGTTCATCACAAAGGGCCCGTGAGAGAATACAGGTTCACCCAGAGGCTGGGCATGCCCCAGGAGGATACTGGCATCCGAGGTGGCGGCAATCGAGACCGCCTCTCCGACATTGTCCAGTGCGGCGAGATGCCAGGGCTCGACCGGGCACCCCCCAACCTCGATTTGACCCTTCACGACATAGAGAAACACATTGCGCTCGGGTGCGACCGGCACCGTATAGGCAGACCCCGCCGAAACACGCACCGTCGCCAGATGAACGTCGACCAGGGACTGGATAGGGGCCGCAACCGATTGACCGGACGGACCCGGCCAGTGACCCGAGATCGGCTCGATGTGCACACCCTCAACCTCGAAACTGGGGATGTCTTTGGCCTGGAGGCCGACATAGGCCGGCCTTGTCATCTTCAGACGAGAAGGCAGGTTTACCCACAGCTGCAGGATTTCCATCGGCCCGCCCGAGCGCTTGAAACTCTCGGGTGAAAGCTCGGCATGGATAAGACCGGATCCGGCGGTCATCCACTGGATACCGCCCGCCCGAATAACACTCTCGCCTCCGGCGGAATCCGTGTGAGCCAGCTCTCCCGCCAGGATGAAGGTCACGGTTTCGAAACCGCGATGCGGATGGGGCCCAAAGGGCAGGCCACGATTGCCCGGCCGGTAGACCTGTGGGCCGTGGTGGTTGAGAAACAGAAAGGGATCGATCTGCGCCAGATCGGGTCCGGGCAGGGGTCGGCGCGTGATGAGATCTCCGATGTCATCGCGCAGGGCTGGATGACTGCGAACGACTTTGCGAGGGGACAGACGATTCATCCGCTACATCTCATGTGGCAGTTATCTGTTTTCCAGTACGGGTCGTATCCCGTGTCGTAAAGGGAATCACCCTCACCAACCCCAGGACGTGGCGTCGTCAGAGTCCACAGGTCTGCCAGCCGACCGGAAGGGGGCCTTGGCCAAGGATCACCATGGCGATAAAAAATCCGGTCGAGGGCCAGAAAGGGCAAGGCGTGCCAAATCGCCGCAAAACAGAAAGCCGCAGACTGTCTTTCTCAAGCCTGTTCAATGTCCTGCGGGGCTAAAGACAGGGATTGTGCGGTCATCACGACCTCAAGACATCCAGCCTGGATACCTGATCGTAACCCCTGCAGACGCATTTTGCCCCGCAGTGCAGCGAGGCTTGCGTTGACACCGCGGGCGCGGGGTCACTAAAGCCAAGACACGTAATCCGGACACCTGTTTTTTCAGGGTTTTTGAGAACTATTCGCATGACTAAGCCCAATGATGCCGCCCCAAAAGGAGGGATGAGCGATCACACCGGCCGCTATGTCATCCAGCCCAACGGCCGAACGACGCCGCTCTCACCGCATATGGAGGTTTGGCGCTGGCACGGCACAATGCTGGCCTCCATCCTGTTTAGGGCCACCATCATCGCCTCCGGCGTAGGCTCCCTGTTCATACTGGCCTGGCTGGCGACCCTGGCGCTTGGCCCGATCGCCTACGGGTCCTTCCTGTCCCTGGCGGCTTCGCCGCTGGGTCTGTTCGTCGGTTTTGGTCTCACCGTGGTGCTGTTCTCGCTCCTCCTGAACGGCGGACGTCACCTCCTGAATGACGCCGTGATTGGCCTTGACCTGAAAAGCGCCAATCTTCTTTCCCAACTGGCGATCTGGGGCCCACCGATCGCGGCGGTCCTGTTCTGGGTCGTTCTGTTTTCCACCGGGAGGGTCTCGCTGTGAGTGGCTCGGCAAGATTCCGCAACAACGTCAAGATTTCCGAGCGTCATGGTTCCCGTGAATGGGCCGTGGAAAAAGTCGCTCTCCTGCTGCTGATGCCGCTGGGGCTCTGGCTGGCCTCAACAGCCTTCACGCTTGCCGGCAAGAGCCATGAAGCGGTTCTGGCCTGGTTTTCCAGTGCCCTGAACTCCGGACTTCTGGCGCTAACAGCCCTGGTGTTCTTCGGGTTTTCCAGCCTGGCATGGAAGGTCATCATCGAAGACTACATCCACAAGCCCGCTACCAAGTCAGCCCTCATGGCGCTGCTTAACCTGATATGTTTCGCGCTGGCCGCCGCCAGCGTCTTCTTCATCGTGCGTCTGGCGCTGGGTTCCGCGCCACTGCCGGCCGGAGTCTGATCCGAATGTCCGCCTATGAGTTTGTTGACCACGCCTATGACGTCGTCGTCGTCGGAGCCGGTGGCTCCGGCCTGAGAGCGGCGCTCGGTGCCGCACAACAGGGCCTTTCCGTCGCCTGCGTCACCAAGGTCTTCCCAACGCGATCCCATACTGTGGCGGCCCAGGGCGGAATCTCCGCCTCACTGGGCAACATGGGTGAGGATAGCTGGCAGTGGCACATGTATGACACCGTCAAGGGGTCAGACTGGCTTGGTGACCAGGACGCGATCGAATACCTGGTCCGCAACGCACCCAAGGCCGTCTACGAACTGGAACACTGGGGCGTTCCCTTCTCGAGGACAGAAGAGGGGAAGATCTATCAGCGCGCCTTCGGCGGCATGACCCGCAACTTCGGTGAAGGTCCGGTCCAGAGAACCTGCGCGGCCGCAGACCGCACGGGCCACGCCATCCTCCACACCCTCTACGGTCAGTCCGTCCGACGTGAGGTCAAGTTCTTTGTCGAGTACTTTGGCCTGGACCTGATCATGCAGGACGGCGTCTGTACCGGTGTCACCGCCCTCCAGCTCGACAATGGTCAGCTCCATCGCTTCCGCGCCAAGATGGTGATCCTGGCCACGGGCGGCTATGGCCGCGCCTATTTCTCGGCAACCTCAGCCCATACCTGCACCGGAGACGGCAATGCCATGGTGCTGCGGGCAGGCCTGCCGCTTCAGGATATGGAATTCGTCCAGTTCCACCCAACCGGCATCTATGGCGCGGGCTGTTTGATCACCGAAGGTGCGCGCGGTGAGGGGGGCTATCTTACCAACTCTGAGGGTGAGCGTTTCATGGAGCGGTACGCTCCGACCGTTAAGGACCTGGCCCCACGCGACATGGTCAGCCGGTCCATGACCATCGAGATCCGCGAAGGGCGCGGTGTGGGGCCAAGGAAGGATCATATCTTCCTTCACCTCGACCACCTGGATCCCAAGATCCTCCACGAGCGTCTGCCCGGTATCTCGGAAAGCGCCAAGATCTTTGCCGGCGTCGATGTGACCAAGGCACCGATCCCCGTCCTGCCGACGGTCCACTACAATATGGGTGGCATCCCCACCAACTATCATGGAGAGGTCCTGACCCTGCGCGACGGCAATGCCGATAGTGTGGTTCCAGGTCTCATGGCTGTAGGCGAGGCCGCCTGCGTTTCCGTGCACGGGGCCAATCGTCTTGGCTCCAACTCCCTGACCGATCTGGTCGTGTTCGGCCGCGCTGCGGGGCTGAGGGTGGGCGAGGTTGTCGACAAGGCCTCAGCCGTTCCGGACGCACCGAAGGCGACGACCGAAACCCATCTGGCCCGCCTCGACAGGTTCAGAAACGCCAGCGGGTCGACACCCACGTCTCACCTGCGTCTGGCCATGCAACAGGCCATGCAGGCAGACGCTGCCGTGTTCCGGACCGGTGAGACCCTCCAGCAGGGTGTCGACAAGCTTCGGGCCATCGATGCCCAGGGAGCCGACATCAAGACCACCGATCGCGGTCTCATCTGGAATACGGATCTGGTCGAGACCATGGAGTACGACAACCTGATCGCACAGGCTCTTGTTACCATCGAGAGCGGCTTGAACCGGACAGAATCACGCGGTGCCCACGCCCGCGAGGACTATCCGGATCGTGATGATGTCAACTGGATGAAACACACCCTGGCCTGGAAGCGTGAAGGCGAACAGGTCCAGATCGATTACCGGCCCGTACACAACTACACGATGTCCGACGACGTGGCCTACATCGAGCCCAAGGCGCGAGTTTACTGATATGGTCCAGCTTACCCTTCCCCGTGGCTCCAAGCCTGTAACTGGCAAGGTTCACAAGGCCCCTGCCGGTTCCAAGAATGTGAAGACCTATAAGGTCTATCGCTACGATCCAGAGATCAATGCCGACCCCCGCTGGGATGTTTTTGAAGTCTCCTCGGACGACCACGGGCCGATGCTTCTTGATGCGCTCATCCACATCAAGAACGAGATCGATCCGACCCTGGCCTTCCGTCGTTCGTGTCGGGAAGGCATCTGCGGCTCCTGCTCGATGAACATCGACGGGCGCAACACCCTGGCCTGTACCAAGGGCTGGGATGAGTGTTCTTCATCGACCATTGCCATAGCGCCCCTGCCCCACCAGCCTGTGATCAAGGACCTGGTGACCGACCTGAGCCTGTTCTACGCCCAGTACGATTCCATCCAACCCTATCTCCAGTCCGACGACCCGGACCCGGAGACCGAGCGGCTACAGACACCCGAGCAACGCGCCAAGCTGGACGGACTCTATGAGTGTATCCTTTGCGCCTGCTGCTCGACCTCCTGCCCCAGCTACTGGTGGAACCAGACCGAGTATCTGGGCCCTGCAGCCCTGCTGCAGTCCTACCGCTGGATTGCTGACAGCCGCGACGACGCAACCGAGAAGCGCCTCGATGATCTTGAGGATCCCTTCAAACTCTACCGCTGCCACACCATCATGAACTGCGCCCAGGTCTGCCCCAAGGGCCTGAACCCGGCCGAGGCGATCGCGAAAACCAAGAAGCTGATGGTGGCCCCCGGCCGGAAGAAGACGGAAGCGGCCTGATCCGCGAAGCGGGTTCATCACAACGGGCACGACGATTCCACAACGAACACGACGGGCCCCGCGCCTCGCTGCCGTCGTGTTCGTTGTGCCTCCGTTGTGTTCGCCGTGATGAACCTTGAATGCCAACCGCTTGCCGCTTTCGCGGCGAAGAACAGCCCGCTATAGGCGCGACATGGCGAAGATCACCTA
>JBFZCB010000305.1:0-12422 GCA_041308165.1 Caulobacterales bacterium | reverse complement strand
ATCCACAGCTACTCTGTGTCATTGCTTGCCGACCGGGCATCTGCATTTCTGGCCGTGCGTATTGGACATAGCCGCGCAGGTGTGGCGAACAGACCGTTCTGCGACGGACTTTCTGATTAATCGACGTTAAAGACCTTCCACCCCACCCCGGGTCTGCCCTTAAGGCTCGTTTTCAAAAGGGGTGGTCTGTAGCTTGCTGGAGCCGACTGTACGTGATCAAGCGCCACTTCTTTCTGATCACGGCCGGAGTGCTGCTGGCTCTCATGGTCGTCGCTGTCGCCCTAAGGCTCGCCTTTGCGGGTGACGCAGACCAAAAGGGTGGACCGGGTGGGGCACGGCGTGGTCAGGCGGTTGCGGTGGCGATTGTCGCAAGTCGCAATTTTTCTGACGAGATCCGCGTCCTGGGCGTTGCGCGGGGCCAGAGGTCGGTAAACATCACCTCTTCGACCAGTGAACTCATTACCCGGGTCATGTTTACAGACGGACAGCGTGTCGCGGCAGGCACGCCCCTTGTGCAGCTTGAGGCGCGCGAAGAGGACGCCGGTATCATAGAAGCTCAGGCCCGGCTGGATCAGGCACAACGCCAATATGATCGCTTCCAGGCCCTGGCTGAGCGTGGGATCGCCCCACGCGTGACCGCTGAGGCCGCAGAGGCGGATCTGGCCTCGGCCCGGGCCTCGCTTTCTGCTGCCCGCGCACGCCTGGGTGACCGGGTCATCCGTGCGCCATTCGCGGGTGTCCTTGGGCTTACAACGGTGACGCCGGGTACATTGATCAGTCCAGGCGGCGTCATCGCCACTCTCGACGACACCCGTACCATCCGCGTCGATTTCCCCGTTCCGGAGCGCTATCTGAGCGTATTGAGACCCGGACTGCCGCTGACAGCGACAGCCGATGCCTATCGCGATGAGGGCTTCTCTGGCCGGATTCTTTTGGTCGATAGTCGAATAAATGAAACGACCAGGGCTGTTACTGCGCGGGCAGAGTTTCCCAATCCAAGTGGCCGGATTCTGCCCGGGATGATGTTGCGCGTGTCGGTCGCGCAGGGCCAGAGGTCCTCTCCTGCGGCACCTGAAGCGGCGGTTCAGTATGAAGGCCAGACCGCTTTTGTTTATCGAATTGCTGCGGGCGATCGGGGTGAAACCGCCCAGCGAATCGAGGTCCAGACCGGTGTCGTTGAAGCCGGTTTCGTTGAGATCCTGTCGGGCATTGGTGTCGGTGATCGCATTGTTGGTTCGGGTCTGAACCGGATTCAACCTAATGCGCCGGTCACGACGGGCAAGGCGCGGGTGGAGGGCTCTGCTAAGTCCTCGGGGGCTGGCGCCCGATGATGCTTTCCGATGTTGCGGTCCGCCGCCCCGTATTTGCGGCGGTTGCTGCCATCGTGCTGTGCGTGATCGGTATTGCAGCCTTCTTCTTCCTGCCTGTCCGGGAACTGCCGGATGTTGATCCACCCATCGTGTCGGTCAGCACCAGCTATGCAGGTGCCTCGGCAGAAGTTATCGAAAGTCGGATCACAGAGCCTGTAGAGCAGCAGATTGCCGGCATCCAGGGCGTCGAGCGTATCACCTCGACCAGTCGTGATGGCCGTTCGAGTGTGAACATAGAGTTCTCGCTTGATCGCAATATCGATGACGCCGCCAACGATGTGAGAGACCGCGTAAGCAGGGTCGTTGGCAGATTGCCAGATCAGGCGCGGCCGCCTGAAGTGTCTAAGGCGGACTCTGACAGCCAGCCCATCATGATCCTGTTCTTGCGCTCGAACGGAATGAGCCGGCTCGAACTCACGGATTACGCTGACCGCTATCTGGTAGACCGGATTGCCACGGTTCCCGGAGTGGCTCAGGTCAATATCTATGGCGAACAGCGCTATGCGATGCGCATTTGGCTGGATCCTGCGGCGATGGCAGCCCGCGGTCTGACGGTGACGGATGTGGAATCTGCACTCACAAGCCAGAACGTCGAGTTGCCTGCTGGGCAGCTGGAATCCGGCCAGAAGGATTATACGGTCAGGGTTGCGCGGACCTACTCCAGGCCCGAGGACTTCAGCCAGCTTCCGATCGGTACACAGGGTGCCGGTATGCCCGGAGCTTCGGTCACAGCCGCCTCGCTTCCGAGCGGAGCGACAGGGGCCATGCAGGGCCGCACGGGTTATGTCACCCGCCTTGGAGACATTGCCCGAATCGAGGAGGCCGCAGCCGAGGATCGGCGCCTGTTCCGCGGCAATGGTCTGGATCAGGTGGGTCTGGCTGTGACCCGTCAGGCCCAGTCCAACGATCTGGCCATTTCTGAAGGGGTCAGGGCGCTGATTGAAGAGGTCAGGCCCAGCCTGCCTCCTGGTGTGACTCTCGAGGTTGGTACTGACAACTCGGTCTTTACCGCCCATGCCATCGATGAAGTTTGGATCACCATCGGTATCGCAATGGCCCTGGTTGCGATCGTCAACTTCGTATTCTTGGGGAGTTTGAGAGCGGCGCTGATCCCTTCAATCGTGGCTCCGATCTGCCTGCTCTCCACCTTCATCGTCCTGGCCCCTCTGGGCTTCTCGCTGAATCTTCTGACGCTTCTTGCCCTGGTCCTGGCGATCGGTCTGGTCGTTGATGATGCCATTGTCGTGGTCGAGAATATCCAGCGACGCCTTGATCAGGGTGAGCCACCGCTGGTTGCGGCCGAACGGGGAACACGTCAGGTCTTTTTTGCGGTCGTGGCCACAACGGTGGTCTTGCTGGCCGTCTTTGCGCCGCTGTTGTTCCTGCCGGGCTATGTTGGCCGACTGTTTGTCGAACTGGCGGCGGCGATCGCCGCGGCGATTGCCTTCTCGGCCTTTCTGGCCCTGACCCTGTCGCCCATGATGGCCTCCAAGATCCTGCGGCCAGCCAAGACGGGGGGCTGGCTGAGCCAGCGTGTGGACCGGGCGATGGATGCATTGCGCCAGTCCTATGGAAACTCCCTGTCTGCACTTCTTGGCAGGCGGGCCTCTGTTTTTGGCGTTGTGGGGGTCATTCTGCTGATTACGGGCGGTGCAGCCTTGATGTTCGTCTCCCTGCCCAATGAACTTGTTCCCGGAGAGGACCGTGGACGCGTCTCGGTTCGTATCGCCGGGCCCGAAGGTGCCGGTTTTGACTATACGAGAGATATTGTTCTGGGACTTGAGCCCATACTCAAGGAATACCGGGACAGCGGGGAAGCGTCGAACTTCTTGATCTCCGCGCCCGGGTGGGGCGGGAGCGGGTTTAGCTCCGGCAATGCGATCCTTAATCTGTCTGACTGGTCCGAGCGGGATCGAACAGCCGATGAGATCGCCCAGGAACTGAATGGGAGACTGCGTTCCCAGACCGGTGCCCAGGTCAATGCTTCCGTGCCCGGAGCTTTCCAGCGTGGTGGTGGAGGAGGATCCAACTCGGTCGAAATGATCGTCACGGGTGCCGAGTATTCAGACATCTATACCTGGCTTCAGCCCGTCCTGGCTGCAGCTCTGGAAAACCCCGGCTTCTCCAGGCCGCGCCTGAATTACGAGCCGAACTCGCCGCGCCTTCTGGTCGATGTGGACCCGGAAAGGGCTGCGGGTCTGGGGGTATCGTCACAGGCCATAGGCCGCACTCTAGAGACCATGTTCGGTTCACGCCGGGCGACGACCTACATCAAGGGCGGACAGGAATATGATGTCATCCTGCAGACCCAGCGCGACGAAAGACGCACGATCACGGATCTGGAAAGCCTCTATGTTACAACAGGCTCAGGACAGCTTGTTCCCCTCTCGTCAGTGGTAAGGACCCAAACCTCCGGCGACACACCCGATCGCCGGCGCCTGGACCGGCAGCGCTCCATCACCATTCAGGCAGACCTGAATCCGGGCTATACAGTGGATGACGGGGTCAAGTTCTTCACCGATCTTGCAGCGGAACAACAGCAGGGTGTCGTAGCCTTGCGCTGGGGAGGGGCGGCACGCGATCAGCAGGAGGCTGGCGTTGCCGTGGTTGCCGCCTTCGGCTTGGCGCTGCTGCTTGTCTTCCTTGTCCTGGCTGCCCAGTTCGAAAGCTGGATCACGCCGGCGGTGATCATGCTTACGGTACCTCTCGCAGCTGCCGGAGGGCTGTTTGGACTGGTCATGGCGGGTTCCAGCCTGAACCTTTACTCGCAGATTGGCCTGATCATCCTGATCGGCGTGGCGGCCAAGAATGGCATCCTGATCGTGGAGTTTGCCAATCAGCTCCGGGACCAGGGTCGAACAATCCAGCAAGCCATCATTGAATCTTCCACCCTTAGGCTGCGCCCCATCATCATGACCTCGATCGCCACAGCCTTCGGTGCCCTCCCGCTTGCTCTGTGGCAGGGTGCCGGTGCTGGCAGCCGTCAGACGATCGGGGTGGTCATCTTTGCCGGGGCCATGTTTGCAACCCTGCTCACCCTGTTTGTTGTTCCCGTCATCTATGCAGCCCTTGCACGGTTCACGCGCTCGCCAGAGTATACAGCCAGGCTGATTGAGGAGTGGGAGGCCAAGGAGCTTTCCGAAGGACGGCCAAAGCTCGCAGACTGAGGCCCCTTCCGATAGGCGTAGGGAGCAAGAGCAAGACGACCAAGCCTAGGTGCGGCTCCGTGGAGCGCTCGTCTGGGACTCGTGGGTGGATTTGCGGCGCTCTTGATCTGGCAGGTCGGGCCAAGGCGCACTAGATTGTGTTCATGGCTCGTTCTCCCTCCAAATCCGGCAAACCCGTGCATGTCCCCAACCGCGCGGGCGGGTCCGAGGTCGGCGCGCCCTTCGTCCTGAACCGGCCGGCAGGCAAGAGGGACATGCCTCCCATGTTTGCGCCCATCACAGGGCCTAGGCTGACACCAGAGGAGGCTCCCTCTTCCCCTGGAGACTGGACCCCACACAGGCCTGACAGGCCGACGGGTCGAAAGCACATCCCGTTCCGCCTAGAGACCAAATATACTCCGGCAGGAGATCAGCCGGGGGCCATTGCCGAGTTGGTGGCCCAGGCCGAAGGCGGTGATCGCGATCAGGTGCTTTTGGGGGTAACGGGCTCGGGAAAGACCTTCACCATGGCCAAGGTCATTGAGGAAACCCAGAGGCCGGCCCTGATCCTTGCGCCCAACAAGACCCTGGCCGCACAGCTGTACTCGGAGTTCAAATCCTTCTTCCCCGACAATGCGGTCGAGTATTTCGTTTCCTACTATGACTACTATCAGCCTGAGGCCTACGTGCCCCGGACAGACACCTACATAGAAAAGGATTCCTCGATCAACGAACAGATCGACCGCATGCGCCACTCGGCCACGCGGGCGATCCTTGAACGCGATGACGTCATCGTCGTGGCCTCGGTCAGCTGCATATACGGTATCGGTTCGGTCGAGACCTACACGGCCATGACCTTCACCCTGAAGGTTGGGGACACAATCGATGAAGCCAAGCTTCGCGCAGACCTGATCGCGCTCCAGTACAAGCGCAATGATGCCGCTTTCGAGCGCGGCATGTTTAGAAAACGTGGTGATACGCTTGAGATATTTCCGGTCCACATGGAGGACCGGGCCTGGCGCGTCCAGATGTTCGGCGATGAACTGGAGTCCATCCAGGAGTTCGACCCGCTGACCGGCAAGAAGACGGCCGATCTCAACGAGATTACCGTGTTCGCAGCCTCTCACTATGTCACTCCCCGCCCGTCACTGAACCAGGCGATGACGGGTATCAAGGCTGAGTTGAGGGAGACGCTCGACTGGATGATCGAGAACGGCAAACTCCTGGAAGCCCAGCGCCTCGAGCAGCGTGTCCGCTTCGATCTCGAGATGATGGAGGCTACGGGTTCCTGCGCCGGAATCGAAAACTACAGTCGCTGGCTCACGGGGCGCTCACCTGGCGAGCCACCGCCGACCTTCTTCGAATACATACCCGACAATGCCCTGCTGTTTGTCGATGAGAGCCATGTAACGATCGGCCAGATCAATGGCATGTTCCGGGGGGATTACCGACGCAAGTCCACCCTGGCCGAATACGGCTTTCGCCTCCCATCCTGTATAGATAACCGTCCGCTCAAGTTCGATGAGTGGAATGCCATGCGCCCCCAGACTGTCCATGTCTCGGCAACACCGGGTGCCTGGGAGATGAGCCAGACCGGAGGTGTCTTTGTCGAGCAGGTCATTCGCCCGACAGGACTGATCGATCCGCCTGTGGAGATCAGGCCTGTCTCCGGTCAAACGCGCAACCAGGTTGACGATGTCATTGACGAGGTCAAGGCGACCAGCCGGGTCGGGTATCGTTCTCTGGTCACGACCCTCACCAAGAAGATGGCTGAGGACCTGACGGAGTATATGCATGAACAGGGCGTACGAGTTCGCTATATGCACTCCGATGTCGATACGCTGGAACGGATCGAAATTCTTCGTGATCTTCGCCTTGGATCCTTTGACTGCCTGATCGGGATCAACCTCCTTCGCGAGGGTCTCGACATTCCCGAGTGCGGGCTTGTCGCCATCCTGGATGCGGACAAGGAGGGCTTCCTGCGCTCGGAGACGTCCCTTATCCAGACCATCGGCAGGGCCGCACGGAACGTGGATGGCCGTGTCATTCTCTATGCAGACCGGATGACCGGGTCCATGGAGCGCGCGATTGCTGAAACCGACCGCAGGCGCGAACGACAGGTTGCCTACAACACCGAGCACGGGATCACCCCCGAAAGCGTCAAGCGCGACATCAAGGAAATCCTCGACAGCCCCTATGAATCGCGTGCTCTGGACAAGTTGACCTCAATAGAGGCCAAGGCGGACTCGCGTCCCTTTACGGGTTCGAACTTCCAGGCCGCACTCAAGGATGCCGAAGCGCGTATGCGCGAGGCTGCCAGCAATCTTGAGTTTGAAGAGGCGGCAAGGCTCAGGGACGAGATCAAGCGGATGAAGCTGATGGATCTGGAGTTCGCCAAGGATATGGTGGGGTCCTAGACATCCTTGGGCACGCTGGCGCCTCCCTCTCTGTCTGGCTCTGGCTTGCCTCAGTGGTCGCCTTTCACACGCTCCATCAGTTCGATCAGCACGCCTCCCATCTCCTTGGGATGGAGAAAGACGACAGGGGTGCCATGGGCGCCGATCCTGGGCTCACCCGTTCCCAGGATGGTGACGCCCTTGGCCCGCATTTCGCTAACCGCTGCACCAATGTCCTCGACTTCAAAGCATACGTGGTGCTGACCGCCCTTCGGGTTCTTGGCCAGAAACCCCATGATCGGGCTGGTATCATCATAGGGCTCGATCAACTCGATCTGTGCCGTCGGGGTATCGATGAAACACACCTTCACGCCCTGAGCCGGAAGGTCAAAGGGTTCACCAATGGAGGTCGCACCCAGCACGTCTCTGTAAAGTCGCACCGAGTCCGCAAGGCTTGGCGTGGCCACGCCGATATGGTTGAGGTTGCCGATCATTAGATATGCCTCGCTCAGGACTTGGGTTCAGGCGACGGCTGGGCATAGCCAAGCCTCTGGTTCAGCTTGTCGATGAGGTCCACAGCCGTATCGGCGATTGCTGAGCCGGGTGGATAGACCGCAGCCGCCCCCATATCGATCAGGGGTTGGACATCTGATGGAGGAATGACACCTCCAACGACGATCATGATGTCAGGACGTCCCAGTTTCTCCAGCTCGGCCTTCAGTTCGGGCACAAGGGTCAGGTGGCCTGCTGCCAGAGAGCTGGCCCCAACAGCATGGACATTGGAAGCAACGGCATCGCGTGCGGCCTCCGCCGGGGTCTGGAAGAGGGCTCCGGCCGTGACATCAAAGCCGAGATCGCCATAACCCGTTGCCACGACCTTCTGGCCTCGGTCATGGCCGTCCTGGCCGAGTTTGGCGATCAGTATACGAGGGGGGCCTCCGTCATTCTCGATGAAGGTCGCGACCATGTCCTTGGCTCTGGCAAAGCGAGGGTTGTCGCCAGCTTCACGTGCATAGACACCTCTTACGGTCTGCACAGTCGCGACGTGACGGCCAAAGGCGGCCTCGAGCGCATCCGAGATCTCTCCGACGGTGGCATGGGCGCGGGCGGCCTGCACCGAAAGCTCCATCAGATTTCCGGAGCCACGGGCACCGTCAGTGAGGGCAGCAAGGGCAGTCCGGGTCGCGTCCTCGTTCCGCTCCGAACGCAACCGTTGCAGCTTCTCGATCTGGGCGGCCAGGACGGCCGCATTATCGACCTTCAGCATTGGGATGTCGTCAGGGCTATCGCTCAGGAAGGCATTGACCCCAACGACAGTCTGCTGGCCGGTGTCGATGCGGGCCTGGGTGCGCGCTGCGGATTCCTCGATACGAAGCTTGGGAATGCCAGCCTCAATGGCTCGGGCCATGCCTCCAAGGGTCTCGATCTCGGCCATGTGGGCGCGGGCCCGTTCAGCCAGCTCATGGGTCAGGCGTTCCACATACCAACTGCCTCCCCAGGGATCGATGACCCGGGTCAGACCGGTCTCCTGCTGGAGAAGAAGCTGGGTATTGCGGGCGATCCTCGCCGAAAAGTCGGTCGGTAGCGCCAGGGCCTCGTCCAGGGCGTTTGTATGCAGGGACTGCGTCTGGCCTCCGGCGGCAGCCATGGCCTCCACCATGGTGCGCGGCACATTGTTGAACACGTCCTGAGCGGCCAGGCTCCACCCTGAAGTCTGGCAATGCGTGCGCAGCGACAGGGATTTGGGGTCGGTTCCACCCTCCCGCCTGACGGCTTCCGCCCAGATCAGACGGCCGGCGCGCATCTTGGCCACCTCCATGAAATAATTCATGCCGATGGCCCAGAAGAAGCTCAGTCGGGGGGCGAAGGCGTCAACCGCCATGCCCGCCGCGACACCGGCCCTCAGGTATTCGATCCCGTCAGCGAGCGTGTAGGCCAGCTCGATATCCGCCGAGGCTCCGGCCTCCTGCATATGGTAGCCGGAGATCGAAATCGAGTTGAACCTGGGTGTCTCTGCAGCCGTCCAGGCAAAGATGTCGGCAATGATCCGCATCGATGGCCCGGGCGGATAGATGTAGGTGTTGCGGACCATGAACTCCTTGAGGATGTCGTTCTGGATGGTCCCGGTCAGCTTGGCGTGGGGGACGCCCTGCTCCTCGGCCGCCACGACATAGAGCGCCAGGATCGGCAGCACCGCTCCATTCATCGTCATGGATACGGACATCTGGTCCAGCGGAATCCCGTCGAAGAGTGTCCGCATGTCGAGTATGGAATCGATAGCCACGCCTGCCATGCCGACGTCACCCCTTACGCGGGGATGGTCGCTGTCATAGCCCCTGTGGGTGGCCAGGTCGAAGGCGATGGACAGACCTTTCTGACCCGCGGCCAGGTTCCGACGATAGAAGGCGTTGGACTCTTCAGCGGTGGAGAACCCGGCGTACTGGCGTATGGTCCAGGGATTACCGGCATACATGGTCGGATAGGGGCCGCGAAGAAAGGGTGCAAACCCGGGCAGTCCGTGAACGTGATCCAGTCCATCAAGCGCTTCAGCCGTGAAGGCAGGAGGCACAGAGATCCCCTCGGGCGTGCTCCAGGGCGCGCGTTCCGGACCCTTGCCGGTCGCACCAAAGTCCAGGGCAAGGCTGGTGAAGTCAGGACGAGTCATTGGGCCGTCTCCTCAAAAAGCGAGGCGGCACGCACGGGTGTGAGGGGATCAACTCGGCATGCTGGAGCCGCGGCATCACCTGGGGGGGCTGAGGTCTTTCTGGCCTGAACCGGGAATGGGCGAACGTCAGGATCGACGTATCGGGTCACGCCGATGATCTGGTCGCGTCCGTCCCGGAAGCCGCCCAGCCAGGCCGCGCGGGCGGCACCTATGCGGGCCTGGATAGCCCCGCCTTCCAGTGAGGCCACAAGGCCGCCTTCGCGGGCGATGCGTTGAGCTTCGGTCCAGCCTGCTGTCGCCAGATCGCGCGTGCGGCTGTCGAGAAACCAGCTGCCGGCAGCGGGGTCATCCACCCGTCCCAGGTTGGCCTCCTGCATCAGAACAATCTGGGTGTTGCGCGCCTGGCGGCGCGCAAAGCCATCTGCGGTTCCGCTGGCGCGAGTGAAGCCATCGAGTATGACGATGTCGGCACCGCCCACGGCTCCGGCAAAGCCCGCTGCGGTAAGACGCAACAGATTGGGCCAGGGGTCGCGAGCCGACAGCATACGGCGAGATGAGCGGGCCTCGATGAGAGCCGGTGTCTCGTGACCCCAGCCACTCGAGAGGGTTTTCCAGATCAGGCGTAGGGCCCGGATCTTGGCCAGGGCATCGAAATAGGTCTGGTCGACGCTGATGCTGAGGACCAAACTGGAAAGGGTGCGTTCGAGTGTAACACCCGCCGACAGGCTGGCATCGATGACGGCAATCGCCGAGGCTGCTGTGAATCCGAGCTCCTGGGCAGCCGTTCCGCCGGCCTCATGGACGACGCGACCACCGGCCAGGAACAGACGGGCCTCGGGATAGACCAGGGCATGGCGCGCCGCTGTCTGGGCCGTTTCCTGAAGAAGGTCAGAGAGTGGACGCCCTGCACCTCCGGCCTCGGCAAAAGCAGAAACCGGATCCATGTTGAAAGCCAGCTTGGCCCGCGGAGAGCCCTTTGCGGCGCCCGCCAGGGCCTCCGCCGCAGTTGAACCCTCCAGGCCCGCATCAAGAGCAACGGTTGCCAGTTCAAGCGCTATACCCTCGAGGGCGCGAGCCATGAGGCCGGCATCAGTCGCGAAGGCCCCTGAGGCCATGACCGAGGCGGCTCCGCCCTGTAGATCATCAAGGAGGGCGGCATTGACGTCTTCGGCCTTGTCACCCTCGACGAGGGTACGCAGATCCCAGGCTCGTCCATCCGCATGCGAAGGGCGGGGAGCAAAGATCGGCTCCACGCCTGTAGCCTGCCCGTAGAGTGGGCGCACGGTGAGCTGATCTGCATCCAAATGGATGAGAGATTCGAGCGGTCGATCCTTGAGGGCCTTCTGGGCGCTTTCTCGCCATTCGAGCGGAGTGGGACGGTCAAAGCTCATGAGAACTCCACCAGTATGTCGTCGGCAGCCACAGGGTCGCCAGCCTTGGCCCCGACCGACTTGACCACGCCGTCACGTTCGGCCTTGAGGATGTTCTGCATCTTCATGGCCTCGATTATGGCAACGGTCTCGCCCTGTTTGACCTCCTGGCCAGGCACAACGGCAATGGACACAACGAGACCGGGCATGGGGGAGAGCACCAGCTTGGATGTGTCTGCTGGCTGTTTAACGGGCAGTCTTGCAAACAGGGCCGCCAGACGCGGCGTCATCACACGCACGCGGGCCCGTGTTGCCCGCGAGCGGATGTCGAACCCGTCGGCGACGCGCTTGACTTCGGCCGTGAACGGCTGGGCGGCCTTCGTTGGAGCGTCATCACTGTCCTGAGCGCTGAGGACGGCTCTGAACTGGGCCAGACCCGGTCTCCAGTCGATCTCGGAGAGACGCAAGGTGCGACCCTCCTCTGGCAGGGAAATGGCGAGGACTCCATCGTCGTCATAGGAAAGGCTGATGCTGACAGGTTCGCGGTCGATCAGGACGGTCCAGTCGGCTCGATCCGAAGGGTCTCCGGCCTGCTCGCGGATGATCTCGTGCATGGCAACGGCGGAGGCGACCAGGACATCACGCTGGAGGGGGCCGGCCGGGAGTCCGTGGAAACCGTCGGGGAACTCATCGACAATATAGGAGGTCGACAGGGCTCCGGACTTGAACCGTTCCTGATCCATGACCGCAGCGAGGAAGGGTACATTGTGACCCACGCCCGCCAGATGCGTATCTTCCAAAGCCCTGGCCATGCCCTCGACGGCTCCCGCCCGCGTTGGGGCCCAGGAGCAGAGTTTGGAGATCATAGGATCATAGAACATGGAGATTTCGTCGCCTTCGCGGACGCCGGAATCGTTTCTGACCACATAGGTCCCGATCGGAGAGACCTGCTCGCCTTCTTCGGCCTGCTCATAACGGACGAGACGTCCGATGGAGGGCAGGAAGCCGCGGTAGGGGTCCTCGGCATAGATCCGGCTCTCGATGGCCCAGCCATTGATGCTGAGGTCATCCTGGCTGAAGGCCATTCTTTCTCCGGCTGCCGATCGGATCATTTGCTCGACCAGATCGATACCTGTGATCAGTTCGGTCACGGGGTGTTCAACCTGCAGGCGGGTATTCATCTCGAGGAAGAAGAAACTCCTGTCCTGTCCGGCCACGAACTCAACCGTGCCGGCTGAATCGTAGTTGACCGCGCGGGCCAGTGCGATGGCCTGGTCGCCCATGGCCTTGCGGGTGGCCTCATCCAGAAGCGGGCTCGGGGCCTCCTCGATCACCTTCTGGTTCCGGCGCTGGATGGAACATTCACGATCGAACAGGCTGACAATATTGCCGTGTTTGTCGCCGAGAACCTGGATCTCGATGTGACGGGGATTGACGATGAACTTTTCGAGGAAGACACGATCATCACCAAAGGC
>JBFZCB010000304.1:0-13649 GCA_041308165.1 Caulobacterales bacterium | reverse complement strand
AGATCAATGAGAGCCTGCGTATTTGTTCGCTCGGCCACCAGGGATGCCATTTCCGTGGCCTGTCCGTGGTGGTGGATCATGTCCTGCATAAACTTCACGTCATCTGCAGAGTAGCGGTTATCAGCAACGCGAGCCGCGTCGCGGCCTTCTAGCATGCGACTGGCCTGCCCGGGTGCACCAGGCTGGACCAGCGGAGCCTGCTGCGCCCACGCTCCGGAAGCCGACAGCAACACGCCAGCGGCGACAGTACAACTCAGCATGCTGAGGCTTGAAGGCAGAGAACGGAACACAGGCAAACCCCTGAAAATCTACAATGCGGTGACGTTAACTTATCCGCGAGGCGGCGCAAGGCGCTGAGACGTTCTCATTGTCCTGCTGATGCAGATTACTGCCTTTCAGTAGGAGATACCCAACCTCAGCAGCCAGGGTGTGAAGGGGTGCACCTGGGACTGCGGTCCTTGCGGGGTTGGGATAGGTGCGGGCTTTCGCCTGGCGCTCCCAGACCTGAGGCTGTTGATCGGTATCGGCCCAGCCCCGCTGACCCCAATGTTTGCGCAAGGGCCCCGAAACGCTGGGCCCGACGATCCCTATCCGATCTCGGGATCAGACGCGGGGGCCTGCGGTCACGAGGGATGGCACTGCGGGGCAATATTGTTTCAGGTAGGCGTCATGGGTTGGCAGGCTCCGCACCATATAGGCAATCGAGCGTTCGATTTCGCCGATTTCCCTTACGACGCCTGGTCCGGCAAAGGATTCTGCCAGTGGGTTACACCTTTCGGGCATCAGGCCCTGACCCATCATCACGGCGATCCAGCTCGTTTCAGTAAACAGTTCGTCTTCCTCTCGGAAAACGTGACCATTGTGGCGGTAAAGCGCGAGCTTTTCCTCCAGAGTGTCTGGAATGTCCATTGTCCGACAGTAATCCCAGAATGGGCTGTCGGTGCGATTAGTGACCTTGTAGTGCAGGATCAGGAAGTCGCGGATGCGAGCATATTCTTTGGCCGTGAGCCGGTTGAATGCGGCTTCCTGGGTCGGTGTGATGCCCTCCAGAGACAGGATGGAGACCAGTTTCGAAACCGCCGTTGCGACGAGGTGGATGGAGGTGGATTCCAGAGGTTCCATGAAGCCGGCAGCAAGGCCCACGGCGACGACATTTTTGTTCCAGAACTTTTTCCTGCGGCCCGTGACAAAGCGCAGGTGGTTCGGCTCAGCTAGAGGTTCGCCGTCCAGATTGCCCAGAAGAATGTCCAGCGCCTCGTCCGGGTTCATGTAGGCCGAACAGTAAACATGACCGTTGCCGTTTCGTTGCTGCAACGGAACAGTCCACTGCCAGCCCGCCGACCAGGCCGTGGCGCGTGTATAGGGCATGGCTGGGCCCTTGCGGGCCGAAGGAATCGCTACGGCCCGGTCGCAAGGGAGCCAGTGGCTCCAGTCATCATAACCTGTCTTCAGCGCCTTCTCGATGAGGAGCCCGGTAAATCCTGAGCAGTCGACAAAGAGATCACCTTCAAGCACTCGGCCGTCGTCAAGTGTTACCGAGGTGACAAAACCGGACCCCGAGTCCAGTGTCGTATCGCAGATGCGGCCCTCGACCCGCTTCACTCCGCGCTTCTCTGAATGGGTACGCAGGTATCGCGCATAGCGGCCTGCGTCCAGGTGATAGGCGTAGTTGATGGGGGGGAGGTCGTCGCGGTTTTCTGGGCCGGAGCGAGCGAATTTTTTCGCCTGGGCGGCCATTGTCTCAACGTTGAAGACATGGAGCGGACGTGGGTCACCTGCACGGCGCATCATGTGCCAGATATGGTGAAAGGACAGTCCATCGAACTGGTAGCCATAATCTCCGAAAGGATGAAAATAGCTGGCTCCCTGAGCTCCCCAGTTCACGAACTGAATACCCAGTTTGAACGTGCCCTGAACTGCGCTGAGCAGTTCAGCCTCATCAAGTCCCAGAAGTTTGTTGAACTGGACAAAGTGCGGGATGGTTGCCTCGCCGACGCCTACCGTGCCGATAGCATCAGATTCAACCAAGGTGATGTTCACGGTCCGGGCTGCGCTGAGCCTAGAGAGCGCAGCGGCAGTCATCCAACCGGCCGTCCCGCCGCCAACAATCACAATGGTCTTGATGGTCAAGGTTGGCCCCCCCGCTTTTGCCTAACAGCAACGCCATGAGCATCGCATGGACAGATATTACCCTGTCCGAAAAGGCCAACGAAGGGCCTATAACAAGACAAGTATGCTGTCAAAGCGGACCGATGTCGCTTGGCTGACGGCTGGCAATCGCAACCTAGCCGGGGTCAGACGCTGACTTCCCTGGCCCTGTGATTTTCCTGCCAACATGTCTGTCTCCCAATCATCGAGAGACGTCTATTTAAATATCTGTTTTTAAATAGGAACAAATATGATGGGACAAAAATTGTCTCAATTGTCTCGAAATTGAGTCCGGCATTGACAAGATGAGACAATGAATGTCTCTTCCCATGGCGATAAAGCGGGAGAGCACCATAGAACCCGCAAGCACGAAATGATCGCGGTCAGGCCGCTATTTTCGTTGGAAACATCTCTGGGAGGGAATCAGATGTCGAAGAAATTGGAGACCCGTCACGCTTCGAAGGCTTGGCAGCTGAAAGCGCTCTGCACCGTGTCCGGTATTGCCCTCACGATGGCTTATGCCCCAGCTGCCTGGGCTCAGGACGCAGAGGTCGAGCCTGTTGAACTGGACGAGGTTGTCGTTACGGGCATTCGCAGCTCCCTGCAGGGTGCACAGGATTTCAAGCGCCAGTCTGACACATTCATGGATGCCGTCACGGCAGAGGATATCGGAGCCTTGGCGGATCGCTCCGTGGCAGAGGCTCTGCAGCGTGTCCCAGGCGTGAATGTCGGTCGCTTCCAAAAGACGAGCGATCCTGACCGGTTTTCTGTCGAAGGTGCCGGCGTTGTTATCCGCGGCCTGCCCTTTGTGCGTTCGGAGCTCAATGGTCGCGACGTTTTCTCCGCTGCCGGAGGCCGGGAGCTGAGCTTTAATGACGTGTCGCCGGAGTTGCTTGGCCGCATTGAAGTGTTCAAGAATGTCACGGCTGACATGATCGATGGCGGTATTGCCGGTACAGTTAACCTCGTCACCCGCAAGCCGCTGGATAGTCAGGGGTTCAAACTCGCGGGTGCTGTAGAGGCCAACTACGGTGATCTGGCCGAAGAATGGGCACCGGGATTTTCGGTGCTTGGATCAAATACCTGGGACACCAGCATCGGGCGGTTCGGCCTGCAGCTCGGCTATGCTCAGTCTGGTCTGGTAACGCGAACGGACGCCTCTCAAGTCACCGACCCTTGCTACCGGTCAGCCGCGCTTAACGGACCCTGCTTCCGTGTAAACTCCGTCAGTTCTGGTGGTGTCGGAGCGCAGAACTTCGATGCCAGCAACTTCCCACCACCGAACGCCGTGCTGGTGCCGAAAGGTGCCGGCGTGCGCACCACGGATTTCGACCGTGATCGATCGGCGATCTCTCTGGTTGGTCAGTGGGAGAGCAATGACGGCCGTTTTCTGGCGACCTTCGAGTATCTGAGGGCCAATGCAGATCTCAGCCTTGATGAATATGCGATCCTTGCCCTGGTTAATGATGATGCGCTGTTCCCGACACCAGCGCCGGGAACGACCTGGGCATTCAACAATCAGGGCGTGTTCCAGTCCGGCGTGTTGTCGCAGTTCGCAGGGGCTGGAATTCCCACAGAATTCCTGCGCTTCAATCAGGAGAACACGGCGCAGACCGAAGATTTCTCTGCTGCATTTTCGTGGACTCCCACCGACCGCCTGCGGTTCAATGCAGAGTTCCAAAGCATTGATGCCTCGCTTGAAGCGGATTCAATCATTTCTGCGATGCAGACCTCGTCTGACATCTTTCTCGATCTAGGCCCCTCAGTCCCGACCGTTCAGTTCAGGCCACCGTCCGCCGGTACAGGCGGTGCCAACTACTTCACCGATGGGTCTCAGAGCTTCTACTGGTTCCTTCTCGACAATCAGACCCGCAATACCGCTTCGCTGGAAAGTGTCCGGGCGGATATGGAGTATGATTTTGATGACGGCGGCTTTGTAAAATCCGTCAGGTTTGGTGCGCGCTGGGCGGAACGCAGCCGTGATAATCGCGACTCGAACTTCGCCAACTGGGGTAATCTGTCTGCGCCTTGGCTTGGTAGCGCCCAGTTTGCTCGCGATCATGCGGGTGCCTCTGGGGTTCGCAATCCATTCCTCAACTTCCAGCGTGGTGGAGCATCGGTGCCCGTTCCCGGCGGTGCCGGCATCTTCTTTGGCGGGGATGATCCCGTGTCTGACTATCTGTCTGGCAGGACGACCCAACAAAGCACGGATATCATCGTGGCTTGGGAGAACACGTTCGGCTTCTGGAACAGGCCTGTCTTTGGACCTTTCGATACTTCATGGAGGCCGATCTCGGCGCGTGGGGGTCTCGTGGCCGGGACTCCGTTCCGGCCCGGGGAAATCTCAGACGTGGGTGAAATCACCGAAGCGATCTACGGCCGTGTGGATTTTGGCCACGATGACCTGTTCGGCAATGGCTGGACCCTGAAAGGCAATGTCGGCCTTCGTTATGTCGAGACCACGATTGCCGCCGAGGGACAGATCAGTTTCCCGGGTGGGCCGGCTCCGAATCTTGCGATCTTCTGCGATCCCACGACAGTTCCGCCGGGTGCCAGCCTTCCAGGCTACTGCGGTCTGTCCCCGGCCCGTCAAGCCGAGTTCAGCGCCGCCTTTACCGGCGAGAATCTAAATGATGATTCTGACATCACGTTCGACAGCTGGTTGCCGAGCCTGAATGCAACGCTTGAGGTGCGACAAGGGCTTTTGTTCCGACTTGGGATGTCGAAGGGGATCTCAAGGCCCGATTTGGGTGCCTTCCGCACGGGCGGAGCCCTGTTCGACAACACCAATGATCTGCGGGCCGCAGGAACACTCGAAACTGGACCCCTTTTCCAGATTTTCACCGGTAACCGCCTGCTCACTCCGATCGAGTCAACCAACTACGATCTCTCTGTAGAATGGTATTTCGATACGGTCGGCTCGCTCACCTTGTCTCTTTTCCAGAAAGATCTGAAGGGCCTGATTTCTCAAGGGGCGACCGAGCGGTCCTTTGTCAGTGCCGGCGGCGTATCGGTTCTGACCGAGGTCAACGGTCCGGCAAATGTGGACAGTGGAACGCTTCGTGGCTTTGAGCTCGCCCATCAGCAGGTTTACGACTCACTTCCCGGAGCCCTGAGCGGATTGGGGACCCAGTTCACCTACACCTATGTTGATGCAGGCGAGTTGCAGAACCCGACCAACTTCGTTGCCCGCAGCGCATTTGCGGCAGGACTGCCCTTGGCGGGGATGTCCGAACACACGATCAATGCGGTGGTATTCTACGAGGATGAACGGCATTCGGCGCGCCTGGCCTATAACTGGCGCTCTGAGTTTCTACTGACCCCCCGAGATGACATCTTCCCGTTCAATCCGATTTTCGGTGAATCGACGGGGCAGCTGGACGGCTCCTATTTCTATACGGTCAATGATAGCTTCAAGGTTGGTATCCAGGGCGTGAACCTGCTCGATGAAGTTACGCAGACAACCCAGGTGGTCGACTTCAATGAGACGCGCATGACACGCTCCGCGTTCCGAAATGACAGAAGAATAACTGTCGTCGGCAGGTTCAACTTCTAGACGAACGACACTGCGCGGCGGGCCGTTTTCACGTGCCCCGCCGCGCAGTTCCGCGGTTCTTTCAACTGTCGTAGATGTTCTGGGATTTTTCGCGCCCGTTGCGCTCGCCTATCTAACGATCCTCTGGAACAAGCGGTGATTTATGGGGCGAATTGATAACATTGCAGAAAGAGCGGGCGTCTCGGCTAAGACGGTATCGCGGTTTCTGAATGGACAACCCAATGTCGGGGCCAAGACGCGCAGCCGCATAGAGGCCGCGATTGTTGATCTGCGCTACAGTCTTCCGACCAGCGGCTCCAACTCTGCGACCACGATAAATCGGGGCATTGGCGTCTTCTTTGGTGATCCCAGCAGCGGTTATCAGGTTAGCCTCTATAACTCCCTGCTCAGGGCTTGCCGGAAGGCTGACCATTGCCTCGTCGTTGGACATTTCGACGAGGCAGGGACAGGTTGGGATGCTCAGGTCAGCGCGTTTCTTGCGCTCTCTCAGGTCGACAAGGTGGTTCTTGTCCCTCCACTGTCTGATTCCTTTGAAATCCATCGCGTTCTGAACGCCCGAGGGGTGCGCTACGTGCTCATATCGCCTTCGCGCCCCGTGTCCGGAGTGCCGGCGATTGCAATGGACGACCGGCTTGCAGCCTTGGAGATGACCCAGCACCTGATCGGCCTGGGGCACAGGCGTATTGGCTTCCTTGCAGGGCGCCAGGGCCACGTAGCCACACTTCTGCGGCGGCAGGGTTTCGAGGAGGCTTATGGTGTGGCGGGGCTACCAAGCCCGGACCCCACGTTGATAAGGCCGGCGGACTTCTCATTTGAGGTTGCTGTGGTGGAGGCAAGGGCCTTGTTGGATAGGCCTGATCGGCCCACGGCGATCTTTGCCTGCAATGATGAAATGGCCGCTGCGGTTCTTTTCGTGGCCAGCGATCTGGGTTTGTCCGTACCGCGTGACCTCTCCGTCGCCGGCTTCGATGACACCCGGATCGCGCAGACCTTGTCACCGGCGCTGACGACAGTCTCGCAATCCTACGACCGGATCGCCGAACTTGCCGTCGCTCAGGTTTGTCTTGAACACGGCGGTGACGCATCCCAGGCCGTGAATTCAATCCAGGTCGTATCGCATCGTCTCGTCAGGCGCGCCTCGACAGGACCGAACCCGATCGAAAACATGAGCTCATCGTGCACCGACAACTAAGGTGTTCACCGCTCAAGCGATCGCCAGAGCCATCGGCCGCTCAAGGCGGCTTTGTTGATGTCTTTAGACAAGGAGAAGCCGGATGAGGCCGTTCACCCGTCCTATCGCCTTCGGGATCGCGGCTATCCTTGTGCTGGTCTCTCAGACAGGGGGCCCGGCCCATGCTGAGCCTTCCTATGGAAATTTGCCGCTGAGTTCGTCCTGGAAACTGGTCTGGTCTGACGAGTTTGACGGTGAGCTCATCGACCGGACGAAGTGGAGTTTTGATCTGGATTGCTGGGGCGGAGGCAATGCTGAGCGCCAATGCTTTACGGAAAGCCCTGAGAATGCGCGCATTGAAGAGGGCGCGCTGGTCATTACTGCACGGCGAGAGAGTGTTACAGGCCCTTCTCTGCCAGAGCGTCTTCGTGGTCCCGACACGGCCAGCGAGACGGTTTCTCGAGAGTATTCATCGGCCCGTCTGGTCACCCGGGGCAATGCCGCCTGGCGGTATGGTCGGATCGAGGTGCGTGCGCGGCTTCCGCGGGGGCAAGGCGTCTGGCCAGCGATCTGGATGCTACCCGAAACGTCTTCCTATGGTGGCTGGGCGGCGTCCGGCGAAATCGACATCATGGAGGCCGTCAATCTTGGTGTGCCCTGTGAAGACTGCGCCAGTGGGGTGGAGGACCGTGTCCTTGGCACGCTGCACTACGGTGCTGAATGGCCCAATAATCACTATTCAGGGTCTGCGGTGACCCTTCCCGATCTCGCGCAAGGGCCCCATACCTATGCCCTTGAGTGGTCGCCACAAGGCATGACCTGGTCTGTCGATGGTACGCCCTTCGCCTGCCAGACGCCTGCGCATTGGTTCACGACAAGCGAAGTTGGGCAGGGTCGCCCTGCAGCGCCGTTCGATCAGCCGTTCCATCTTATCTTGAACGTTGCTGTGGGTGGCGGCCTTGCCGAGCGCAAGAACCTCGGGGGCGTCCACCCCGAGGTCTTCCCCCAGTCGATGATCGTGGACTTCGTTCGTGTCTATGAGTGGGCAGGAGAGGGCGATGCGCCCGCTCCCTCCGGTCCCTGCGAGCCCGCCTATCGCGGCGATTCTTCAACTACCGGCGGTTAAAGGACAGCAAGTATGACGGTGTTTTCATCTTCCCTGCGAGTCTTGGGGATTTCGCTCATTACCACCTTTGGTCTGAGCGTGTTCTCGCCGGCAATAGTGGCTGCCTCTGCCAATGAGCCTTTGGTGCAGCAGCCTGCTGCATCCAGCGTGGATCCTTCAGTCTGGCCAGAGAGCCGCTCGCCTTTCAAGCCTGATGCAGAGCTCGAAGCCCGCGTGTCAGGGCTGATGTCGCGCATGACTTTGGAGGAGAAGGTCGGCCAGGTCATCCAGGCCGACATCGCGTCGGTCACGCCTGCTGAGGCCGCCCGATATAATCTGGGATCGATATTAAACGGAGGCAACTCAGCGCCGGGCGGTAACAACTATGCCCCGCCTGAGGCTTGGCTTGCGCTGGCAGACGAGTTCCATAAAGCCAGCACTGACACCAGCGGCGGCAGGATAGGGATTCCGATCATCTGGGGCACCGATGCGGTCCATGGCCACAACAATGTGGTCGGGGCCACGCTCTTTCCGCACAATATTGGCCTTGGCGCTGCCAATGACCCAGACCTCATCCGGAAAATAGGCCAGGTAACGGCTCTAGAGGTCCGTGTCACTGGCCAGGACTGGACCTTCGCTCCGACGCTGGCTGTCGTTCGCGATGATCGCTGGGGTCGGACCTATGAAAGCTATTCAGAAAATCCGGCCCTCGTGGCTCGCTATGCTGGAGCGATGATCGAAGGCCTCCAGGGTGTTTATGGTACGCCCGACTGGCTCGGAGATGCTCATGTGGTCGCGACCGCCAAGCACTTTATCGGCGACGGAGGCACGGTGCGTGGTGTCGACCAGGGTGATAATCGAGATAGTGAAGCCGATTTGGCCGCTATTCAGGGGGCAGGTTATCCTCCGGCCATTGAGGCAGGTGTCCTGTCCGTGATGGCGAGTTTCAACTCCTGGCACGGGGAGAAGGTTCACGGCCATCGCGGCCTGCTCACCGACATCCTCGTTCAAAGGCTTGGCCTGGAAGGCTTCGTGGTGGGAGACTGGAATGGCCACGGCCAGGTACAAGGCTGTACGCCTGTCTCCTGTGCCCAGTCCTTCAATGCAGGTGTCGATATGTTTATGGCACCCGACAGCTGGCGCGAACTCCATGCCAATCTGCTTGCCCAGGTCCGTGCAGGTGAGATCGCCATGGCGCGCCTTGATGAGGCCGTGGCTCGGATACTAAGGGTCAAGATCCGCGCTGGCCTGCTGGATGCGCCTCGTCCGTCGCAGCGGCCCTATGCTGGTGAGTTCGAGCGGTTGGGGTCGCCTGAGCACCGGGCTATCGCGCGTGAAGCGGTGCGCCGCTCGATGGTGCTTCTGAAGAATGAAGGCGGCGTCCTGCCGATTGCCGGATCAAGCAGGGTGCTTGTCGCGGGAACAGCGGCTGCAAGTATAGGTCAGCAGTCAGGTGGCTGGACGTTGAACTGGCAGGGTGAAGACAATGACAATTCGGTTTTTCCAAACGGTCAGTCGATCCTTGGCGGTATCCAGGATGCCGTTGCACAGTTCGGCGGCGAGGTTGTTTATAGTCCTGATGGCGCTTACGGCACGCGCCCCGATGCTGCGATTGTCGTATTTGGCGAACAGCCCTATGCCGAGTTCGTAGGTGATCGGCCCCACCTCGATTTTGACTCCGGAGCTGCTCTGGAGATACTCAGGCAGCTGAAGAGCGCGGGCATACCCACGGTCGCGGTTTTCCTGTCAGGTCGGCCAATGTGGATGAACCCCGAGCTGAACGCATCGCATGCCTTTGTGGCGGCCTGGTTGCCGGGCTCCGAAGGTGGCGGAGTTGCCGATGTCCTAATAGGCGAGGCGAACGGAGATGCGCGCTACGACTTTGAAGGCCGCTTGTCTTTTTCCTGGCCTGCCCGACCGGATCAGTCACCACTCAATGCTGGAGACGATGACTACGCACCGCTTTTTGCCCCAGGTTATGGTGCCAGCTACGGAGCCGTTGCTCCGACATTGGGATTGCTTGATGAGAGCATGGCCGTGATTGAGACTGCAGGGGCGGGTTTTGATTTGTTCGTTGCCGGGAGAGCCGCTCAGGGCTTCAGGCTGGTCCTGTCCGATAACTCTGGAGTGAGGGCCAATGTTTCGGGTCCACGCACGGCCCTGGAGGGGGGTGCGATCGTGGCTATTGCTGCCGACAGGCTCGCTCAAGAAGATACCCGGCGGTTCGAGTGGAGTGCACCGGCCGCAGTGCGACTTGAATCGGCTTTGGATGCCGCCCCTGTTACTCAGGCTGCGGATCAGGCGTTAGAGATTGTCTATGCCGTTGAGGCTGTGCCTGGCTCGCCAGTGCGCCTGCTGCTGGAGTGTGGGGAGTCTTGCCGCAATGGGCTCGACATAACTCAGGGCCTGAACATCGCCGCTGGCAAGGGTTGGCGTACTGGAAAGCTGGACCTTTCCTGCTTCAGCGCTAACCAGGACGGGCTCAAATCCTATGATGGCGGGCTGGTGATCGAGGCCGACGATGGGCTGATCCTCACCATCGCCGAGATGCGTCTGGTCAAGACGAGTGTCGCGGCAGGCTGTGAGCTCTGATCTTGAACCCCAGGCCTGCTCGCACCGGCAAAGCTCAGATGCCCCAGGCATCTGACAAGGCGGCAGCGATGCGGCTTGGGGCGATCGTGTCACTGGGCGGTTTCGTGTTCGGCTATGATGTGGTGGTGATATCCGGCGTTTCCAACGCCGTAGTCGCCCAGTTTGGCCTGAGCGAATTGCAGACTGGCTGGATGGTTAGCGTGCCCACGCTCAGCGCGATGTTTGCCAGTATCGCAGCAGGCTTTTTGAGTGATCGGTTGGGCCGTCGCACCATGCTTCGGGTCGTGGCGATACTTTATGTCGTGTCGTCAATCCTGTCCGCCTTTGCATCTGAATTTTACGCGCTCGTGCTCGCACGCGCCTTGGGCGGGCTAGCGTTTTCGTCTCTGGTGCTCACGCCCATTTATCTGGCGGAAATCTCTCCTGTGGCGATCCGGGGGAGGATCGTTTCGATGAACCAACTCGCCATCGCGCTGGGTCTTTCGGCCGCGTACTTCAGTAATGTCGGACTTCAAGCACTCGGTCAGTCGGGCCTGGGCTGGGTGTCGACTGTGCGGCTCGAGGCCGAGACCTGGCGCTGGATGCTGGGCACTGAGTTGCTTCCCGCGGTCGCCTGGTTGGTGTTGCTTTTCACCATCACCCCCGAAAGCCCCAGATGGTTGATTTTGAAGGGCAGGGTGCAGGAGGCTCGAGCCGTATTACTGCGGCTCCATGTTCGCGAGCGCGCGCAAGAAATCTTTGAGCTCGTCAGCCGGCAGGCGGAGCACGTGCCAGCTGGAAGCGCCGCGAACCAGTTGATGAGCAGGCCCGTGCGCGTGGCACTGGGTCTTGGACTCCTTGTGGCCTGTGCACAGCAGATCACCGGCGTAAACGCCATCTATTTCTATGCGCCTACCGTGTTTGAACAGACGGGTGTCGGCGCAGATACCGCCTTGTTCAACGCCTCGCTGATTGGCGTCATCAATGTGGTGTTCACAGTACTGGCGATGGTTCTGGTCGATCGCATCGGGCGCAAACCGCTTTTGCTGATCGGCCTGGCCGGCGTCACCATCAGCACCTTGTTGGTAGCGTTCGCCTTTTCCCAGGCACACTATGAGCTCAAGCCCGAGGCGGTCAGACTGGCCAGCGCCGCGGTACAGACCCTAGATCTGAATGCACTCTATGGTGTTCCATTCTCATCAGATGTGAGCTTCAAGGCCGCCCTTGCCGACGCGATCGGTCTGGATGGGTTTCGTCAGCACCAGAGTGAGCTGCTGCGCTTGGGGACCTCCATGAACGCAGGGCTGACCCTAGCGGGCATTCTGCTGTTCGTAGCCAGTTTTGCTGTGTCTCTGGGACCTGTGACCTGGGTGTTCCTGTCAGAGATCTTCCCGAATGCGGTTCGCGGGGCGGCCATTGGTCTTGTGGCTTTCGTCAACGGGCTTGTGAGCTTTATGGTGCAACTGTTGTTTCCCATAGAACTGGCGCAGTTGGGTGTTGCGGTGACCTTTGCGATCTATGCTGTGGGCGCAGCGTTGTTCTTCATCGCCATCGCCGCACTCCTACCAGAGACGCGTGGCCGCCAGCTTGAGGCGTCAGAATGATGCCCGTGGCCCAGGCGGTTGGTCCCCACGGGGGAATCATCGCGGCACGGCTAGCCCGTTTTGGGCCTTGAATCCGCTGGGCAGGGATCAAGAGCCGCGTCCCAGGAGGCTTTCGCCAAAAAGGGTTTCATCTGTCGCTTCGGTTCCGTCGAGCGTGAGGCTGGGCCGGCAGGGGCTATGCAGGCCATCGTCTACGATCAATCGACCTGAAAACGCGCACCCGTGATCGCACCGCAGGATCTTGGCTGTGTGGTCTCTCAATGCCAGCCCGCCGCCCTGATCGCAGGGCAGAGGTTTTTGCTCTTTGCTCAGGCCCATCTGACATGGCCAGGCTCGGAAGGAGACGGGCAGATACAACCCCTATTCTCGCCAGCCCGGCCCGGATTAAAATGTACGGAGCCTGTTACCGGCTCAAAACGCGACGTTGACACCAAGAAACGGCGCATGGCCGATCCTGTCTGGAACTCCGTCACGTATATCCTGCTGGCGGAGATAGCCGACACTGAGGTCATAGCGTCCGAATGTGCGTTCAAAGCCAATGAAGGTGCGCAGCCCAGTCAGGCCGGTCTGTCCGTCGGGCTCGGTTGCGCGGACAGTCACGGCAAGTTCTGCATTACCTGTAAGCGTCCAGCCACCGCCGCCTTCTCGCAGCGGGATATCGGTACCGATGCGCTGGCGTACCCGAATTCCGGTCTGTGAGTCAGTGGAGACGAAACGTTGTTCGGTTCGTGTACGGAAATCGATCACACCCCAGCTGTAGTTCACCTGCTGAAGCAATCGAACTTCGCGCTGGTCTGGCCCATTGTAGCGTTGTTCGATCCCGACACTCCATGTGTTGTCTCGGTCATCATCGCGTTTGATCCAGGCGCGGATGTAATGGGTGTCGAGCCGAGGGTCCTGGCGATATCGAAGTGCGGCCTCGACTTCGAGTTCAGTCCGATCGTCGATTGCCCTGGTGGCGCTTGGATTGAGCCAGAGTTCTTCATCCGCATCCTGGGCCTGAGACGTACCGGCCAGGAGCAGGCAAGATACGATGACCGCAACTCCGACAGGGAACTCGTTCAGGCAATGACGCAAAAGACCAACTCCGAAGATTCAATTCGTCCGTATACATATAATTTTTGACTTGGAAAAAGTCACACTGCTGCAGCCGTCATTTTCTGTGGATGTGTCGTGTTCATGCCCCTGGGACGGGATACCGGACTTGCAGACAGAACTGACAGCAGGATGCCGCAGGTGCCAGTGTGCCAGTGTGCAAGGCATTGCTGGAGTAGGTGACTCCGCGCTGCACCGTTCTCTGCGGCAGAGATCAAAGGGGCTGGTACCCGTACGGCGGCTAGTGCGAGAGCTGCGGTTATCGGATAGAGCACGGCGGAATCCTCGAAAGAACCCAGGAGAAGTCGGGTTCGGAGGACGATCATTGAATCTATGGTGTTTTGCATCGGCCGGCCGGCATGCCGGTACACCTATGCCGGATGGCATATGTCTAGGCGG
>JBFZCB010000303.1:0-14614 GCA_041308165.1 Caulobacterales bacterium | reverse complement strand
GTGACGAACCCTCCCCTGAAGGGGACAGCCTGGCCACCGCAGCTGAGCCGTCTGCCGCCTCACGGCCCGCACTGCTGAGGCTGGCCAGACCGGTCTGGCGAAGGCTGCGGCTGACAGCATTTGTAGCTGCTGGTTCAGCGCCCATCAGGCCCCGAATGATCTCCACGACATTTTCTGCATCGGCATGTCTCAGTCGAACGACGCGGGTTGTGGGAGAGGTCCCCCCTGGCTGATCAAGGGCGGCGACGATCGAACGGGCCTGGGCGATGTCATCGCTCTGGCCCCGGATAAGCACGGTATTGCTGCGAGCATCTGCTGTAACCCTCGCGCCGCCGACTTCCTGAGCCAGCAGCTCATTCAGAGCCCGAGCAACATCCTCGGCCGCGGCGTGTTCAAGAGGCAGATTGACGAAGCTGGAGCCACCGCCACTGTCCAGGGACTGCGCTATCTGCTGAACCCGGCGTACATTGTCAGCATAGTCTGTAACAACGATAGCATTCGGTTCAGTGACCGCCTCGACATTGCCAAAGCTATTGACCAGGGGCCGTAGCGCGCGGACCGCCTGATCGGACGGCATATTGCGAAGTCGGATCAGCCGTGTAACCACCTGCTGGGTGGAGCTCGCACTGCTATCGGGCGCGGCACCATTTTGTACGACGGTGGCCTGGGGCACGATGCGCCAGACGTTACCGCTGCGTACGGCAGCGAAACCATAGGTTCGGAGTACAGACAAGAAGAGGTCCCAGACACCGTTTGAGGTCAGGGGCTGAGCCGAGACGACCGTCACAACGCCTGTGACATTGGGGTCGAGTACGAGTGTTCTGCCGGTGAGGCGGGAGATCTGGTCGGCGACCTCTCGGATGTCGACACCGCGCATATTGACCACCACATCGCCGGATACGGAGGTCGGGGCCTGGGCAAGGCCGCTTGCGGGTTGGGATGCGACAAGCAGAGCGATCAGGCTTGCCGTGCACAGGCGTGAGAAACGGGTCACGATGGGGGCCTATCTAAGGGGAAGGGTAAGTGTGAGGGTCGTGCCATCGCGTTCGACTTCAACACGAGCACTGCGCGCCAGGATGGCGCGCTGGATCAACTGGCGCTCCGATGCCAAGTCAGCCACGGGCCGACCATTCAGGCTGCGGATAAGATCGCCTGGCTGCAACCCGGCCTGCCTGAGCCTAGCCGATGGATCGGGCCCAACCCGAAGGCCATCGGTTGTGGCGGAAAGGCCTGCTGCCGAAAGCATGGCACTGCGACCGGCGGCACCGGAGGGACCTGGCGCGCTCAACACTGATCCGGACTGCGACTGGAGTGCCGCGCCCGTGCCCACCGTAGACGCTTGGCCAGCCTGTGCCGATCCCTCTAAAGTCGCGGTCGGTCCCGGCTGGGGATCTGTCAAGGACGGGTTTGGGTTGCTGGCGGGTGAAGCGGCTGGAGCCCCACCGGATGAAGAGAGTGGGGGGAAGGAAAGAGCTTGGCGGCGACCGGCGACATCAAGGACGACATGGTCGACGTCTATGGCTTCAATTACAGCCCCATCCACAGGGGACTGGCCTATTCCCCAGGTTTGGCCAGGACCCCCACCTGTTGAGATCAGGGCGAAGGATTGGGAAGGGTCGGGGGAATAGACGACCCCCTTCAGAACGAGCGGCAGGAGAGTAGGCGGCAGGGTCTCCTTGGCGGCAACTCGACCAAAGGGGGCCAACTCAAGCAGGCTGGCTAGGGCCCCCACATTATCGGACTGCCCCTGCGATGAGCGGGTCTCGGCAGGCTTCAGGCCTTCGTCATTCAGGCCCGTTACACGCCAGATCAGGTGAGCCAGTGCGATCACAACAGAGACAGTGACGACGAGAGCGATGATCTGGAGCCAGCGCGCCGGGCTTAGCTTGGCGAGGTCTTTCAAACCGCCGCTCCCTTGTCGATGAACCCGTGCAGGCGGGCGTGAACGTCCGGCTGGCCGCCGAGCGAAACAGTGATCTCCACAGCCATGAGATCAGGATCGTCAGTCGGGCGTTGCGTTACGGTGACGAGCCAGTCCCGGCCCATCATCTCGACATTGCCGGACTGAGCGGCGGGATCGTCAAGGCCCAGTTCTACCAGACGGTTCTCGGCAACCCATTGAGCGGTGACCCTATTTTCGAGGTCTCCGACACCGTCTATGTGTGAGCGCGTGGCCAGCAGGAGGGCTGTGGCCGAGATGGCGAGTACAAACAGGGCAACCATGGCTTCCATGAGAGAATAGCCGGCCCTTGGGTACTGCTGGTGTCTCACCCCTCGCCCCCACTTGAAACAGGCCTGACGTCTGTGCCGAGCCCGTCGAATTGTACGGTCCAGGCCACGGAGCCCTTGCGGAAGATGAATTCGGCGGGAGGGGCTGCGCTATCGGGATCTATGACCATCGATCCCAGGCCGTTGGGACCTGTCAGCTGGATGCCGTTGGGCAAGGCGTGGGGTCGGGCCAGGGCCTCTTCGAGATTCTCCAGTCCCTCAAATCCATAGGTTGACGGGCTCCAGACAACAGACAGGGGGGTGCCGGCAACCAGCACCTCATCCGACGCCTGTCGCAGGCTCTGTGCAAAACGGTTGGCCTCGATCTGTACAGTTGTTGCCCGATCAACGCCACCAAGGCCCAGCACTAGAGCCCCTGAGGCAATGCCAACGATGACAAGAACGACAAGGACCTCCATCAAGGACATGCCCTCACGCCAAACCCCAGGGGGCGGCTGAGACCTGTTGTCTAGGCGTCCCAGCACGACTAGCGGGACCGATCGGTAAGATCGGCATCGAGGCCTTCCCCGCCCGAGGTTCCGTCCTTGCCATGGGAGATCAGGTCAAAGGGTCCGGTCTGACCCGGTGCGCGGTAGACATAAGGGCGATCCCAGGGATCCACGGGTAGCTCAGGCAGATAGCCCTCGGAAGACCAGTTGGGGGCCAGGGGCGGCAAGGTCGGGCGTGTGACGAGAGCGGCCAGCCCCTGTTCGGTGGTCGGGTAGCTGCCATTGTCCAACCGGTACATCCGAAGCGCCGCAGAGATGGTTTTCAGGTCCGTCTTGGCAACTGTGACCCGGGCTTCGTCTGGCCTGCCGATGACATTGGGCACGATCAGCACGGCAACAAGGGCGATGATGGCCAGAACCACGATCATTTCCACAAGGCTGAGACCTTTGCGTGGGTTTCGTCGGCGATCCGTCGCAATCGACATATATGTGTCTTTCAGGGCCAGCCTTTGCGGGTGGTCAAGCAAACGCCGACCCTGAGGAAAGAGCCAGATGCAAACGGCTGATTTCGCTGAAGAAAAAGATAGACTGTCCATCACGACTTCTGGTTTGTGGCGAATGAATGCAGACCACGTCGCACTCATCGATCGCTCCTACGTCGGTCCTGCGACAGTTCTGGTACCAAACGAAGACATTCTTGTTGTGGTCACAGGTCTGCCGTTCGCATCGCGACGCCAGCGCGAAGCCGCAGCTCCTTTTGCCGTGGAAGGATTGATCGGCCAGCCGCTGAGCGAAGTCCATGTTGCGATTGGCATGCAGGTCGGGTCACAAGGGTATCTGTGCGCGATCGTCGGGAAGGCGAAGATGGCGAGATGGGTCTCTGTCTTGCAACAGCAGGGACTGGATCACGCCATACTGCTGCCCGATGCTCTCAGTCTGCCCGTTCCGCCGAAGGACCATTGGTGCGTATGTATTGAGGGCTCACGGGCCCGGATCCGTTCGGAGGATGCCAGCGGCTTTGCCATAGCTGTAGATCACCTGCCTTTGGCCTGGGAGGCCGCTGGCCGACCGGCCATACTCAATGCAGGTGAGGCCTTGCCGCCCAAGTTGGCCGAGGCTTTTGTCGAGCCCTTCGATCGACCTTTGCCTGCCCAAGCCAGATCCCGCCGATCGTGGGGCCGGCAGGCCAGCTCACCGCTTCCTCCCGTCGACCTGCGGCAGGGACGGTTCGCAGCCAGACAAGGAGCCACCCCTGTGCAGGTTCGCAGCCTGGCCATGATCCTGGGCATTGGGCTTTCTGCCCATCTGGCGATTTTTGCTGCCGATACTTGGGTACTCAAACTGAAGGCTGATCGTGCCGAGGCTCGGGTAGAAGCCCAACTGGCGCAAATGGAAGTGCAAGACCAGGGCGGGTCGGTGCTTGGCGAGGAGCCGGCCAGGGCCCTGCCGAAAATGGGAGGGACAGACGGCCCCTTTCTGGACCGTATGGGGCGTTTGTCACAGGGTGTCAGGGGCCAGGATGTGAGCGTCCGGTCCATAGGCTATACGCACGGCGAGCCGCTGATCTTGAGCCTGAATGTGCCCGATGCCAGCGCGCTTGAGCGGGTTGTCGGATCGCTTGAACGACACGGTCTTGCCACGTCGGCTGAACTCAGTTCGCCCCCAGAGGGCTCCAGTGCAGGCTCTGGGCTGAACGGGACCCTCAGGATCGATGTTGCGGGAGGTGCAAGGTGAAGATGGGGTCTTCCGTTCTGCCGGTTGGACGCCGATTGGTCGGCATGCGCGCCATGGGCGACTGGCTTGATGCAAGACCGGCCAGGGAACGCGGACTGATCCTTTGCCTGGGTCTGCTCATCTGCATCTGTGTCCTCTGGTACGGTGTTGCCAAGCCGATCTTTGATATGCGCAATGCCGCTCAAACGCGACTGACGACGGCCGAGGCGACCCATATGAGGCTGACGCCCCCTTCGGCTGTACGGGGTGCAGGTCATCTCGAACCTCTCCAGGGGTCTATGTCGGATGTCATGCTGGCACGCGCTTCAGCTCTCGGACTGTCCTTGACCCAGGTCGCATCCGATGGATCCCAAGACGGGGCCAGCGCGGTTATTGTGAGCGGCCGGTATGATCTGGTCATGCCATTCATTGCCACGATCGAGCGGGTTGACGGTGCCCAGATAGAGACACTGAGCCTGGTGTCGGTGAATGAGCCCGGTCTTGTCCGGCTCCAGATAAGTGCAAGACGGCCATGACGATGCCTATGACGGATGAGATTGTCTTGCCGGAGCCTTCAGACCCCGCATCTGTGCCCTATGGCTTCGCGCGGAGAAACGGCGTGATGCTGACCGTCGGGCCGGACGGTTTGAGGTGCCTGCACAGGCGCTCCGTTCCACTTGCGGTCCTTCTTGAGGTTCAGCGCCTTGCCGGTTCGGATCTTCGTTATGAAGGGGTTGATGACGAGGTTTTTGACTCTTTGCTGCGGAATCAGACCGGCGATGCCGCTGGCACGGCCGCCGATATCGCTGCCGATAACGATGACCTGTCCGCCCTGGCCCACGACGCCGCAGCGATCGATGATCTCCTGGACAGTCGCGATGATGCTCCCGTCGTGCGGCTCATCAACGCCATTCTTCTGGAAGCCATCCGGGAGGGGGCTTCTGATATCCATATTGAAGCTGAAGAACGCCGCCTTGTGGTGCGCTTCAGGTTGGATGGTGTGCTTCGCGAGGTCCTTGCACCGCCGAGGGCCCTGGCACCCCTTCTTGTAAGCCGCATCAAGGTGATGGCGCATCTTGATATCGCCGAGAAGCGTGTTCCCCACGATGGCCGTGTGACCTTGAGAATCGGCGGTATGGATGTGGATGTGCGGGTCTCGACATTGCCAACCCAGCATGGCGAGAGGGTCGTTATGCGACTGCTTGATCGCGCCACCACGGGCCTGGATCTTGAGCAGTTGGGCATGAGCTCGCGGGATCTGGAGGTCTTCGAGAGAATGATCCGCAGACCGCATGGCATCATACTTGTGACCGGCCCGACGGGGTCGGGGAAGACCACCACGCTTTACGCGGCCCTGACCCGTCTGAACGATCGCAGGCGCAACATCATGACGGTCGAGGACCCAATCGAGTATGCCCTCGAGGGTGTTGGACAGATGCAGGTGAACGCGCGCATAGATCTGTCATTCGCGCGCGGGCTGCGAGCGATCCTGCGTCAGGATCCGGACGTGATCATGGTCGGGGAGATCCGTGATCAGGAGACGGCCGAGGTCGCCGTACGCTCCAGCATGACCGGCCATCTTGTGCTGTCGACCCTGCACACCAACTCTGCAGTCGGTAGCATCAGCCGTCTGATCGATATGGGTGTTGAACCCTATCTTCTGGCCCCCATGCTGACGGGACTGATCGCGCAGCGACTGGTCCGTCGACTGTGTGAACACTGTCGTCAGGAGGATGTCGCAACAGCGGCAGACGCCGAGTTGACCGGAGGCGCCATAGCGGTCGGCTCGCGCCTGTTCAGGCCGGTTGGCTGTCTCCACTGTCGCAACAACGGCTATCGCGGCCGAGCGGCCCTCTATGAGGTGGTGGAAGTAGACGCCACGCTGCAGTCGATGGTCCATGACAGGCTGTCTGAGGCAGAGATCTCCCGCCATGCCCGTAGTCTTGGACCAGGTATTCTGGACGACGGGCTTGCCAAGGTCGCGGCAGGCGTGACGAGCGCAACTGAGCTCGCCCGTGTCCTCCATGAGGATGCCTGACCATGGCGCAATATGCCTATCAGGCCGTCGAAGGCTCGGGCCGGACCAGACGCGGGACGGTAGAGGCAAGCAGCGAAGCGGCTGCGCGCGGCCGGGTGCGCGATCTCGGGCTTGTACCGGTCAAGGTCAGTCCGGTTTATCAAGCCGCGACGGGCTCAGTCCGTTCTGCGACACTGGCTCGGTTCCGCATCGCAAGAGTTTCGCCCAAGAGCCTGGCCGCTGCGACACGCCAGCTCTCTACCATGATCAGCAGTGGGATTCGTGTGGAGGAAGCGGTTCGCATTGTCGGGGCTGAACATTCAAACCAGCCAATCGGACCAATACTGTCGGATGTGGCAGCCTCCATTCTAGAAGGCCGCAGTCTGGCGGCCGCGCTTGAAAGCCATCCGGTCACATTTCCTGAATTCTACCGAGCTTCGATCGCAGCGGGAGAACAGTCGGGCAAACTGTCTGAAGTGCTGTCGCATCTCACGGACTTTGTCTCAGCCCGTGAAAAGACAGCGCGCAAGATCCAGCTTGCCCTTCTCTATCCGGCCTTGCTGGCGGTCGTCTCGACCCTGATGATCACCCTCCTCATGATCTATGTGGTGCCGGATATCGTGAAGGTTTTCGTCTCCCGTGGCGCGGCCTTGCCCTTCCTGACGCGAGCCTTGATAGCCGTTTCCAATGGTTTGCAGGCCTTTGGTCTTCCGGTGCTGATCGTGGTGGGGCTTGCCGGGCTGGGTCTCAGCCGCTGGCTCACCGTTCCTGCCGTGGCCAGGAAAGTGGCGCAACTTCGTCTAACGACGCCCCCGTTTGGTGCCTTTGTGCGCCAACTCAATGCGGGACGTTTCGCCGCCAGCCTGGCGACCCTCGTCCGTAGCGATGTTCCCCTGGTCGAGGCCCTCAAGGCTGCGGCAGCCGTTACGCCAAATCTGTACGTGCGCGAACGGGCCCTGTTGGTCGCTCTCAGGGTTCGCGAGGGGGCCAGCCTGCGCAGTGCCATGACAGAGGCCGATGTGTTTCCCCGGCTTTTGCTCGCGGTGGTTGCCAGTGGCGAGCAGAGCGGACGCCTTGGCCAGGGCCTGGAAAGGGCGGCTGCTGACCTTGATCAGGAAACTGAAACGCTCATTGCCGCCATTGTTGCTCTTGTTGAACCCGCCGTCCTTCTTGTTATGGGTGGGCTGGTTCTGCTGATGGTGCTCGCCATACTGATGCCGATCGTGAATCTGAACACCCTGGCAGGACTTTGACCCTCATGTCGCTGTTTTGCTCGGCGGCAGACAGGGCCTGCTGTGGCGTTCCGAAGCCTTCAACACAGAGCGTTGGGGTCGGGTGCCGGAAATGTCGGTGGGGGTCGTCTCGCCCGGTGCGCGGTTCTGGAGGTCTTGGCGGTTCGGGGCCTCGGCTAGATTGTACTGAAGAGGTTCACGGCTGCAGACCAAGCTTTAGCGCGCTTAAACCCTCGTTTCGGTTCTCTAAGGTCTCCCGAGGCCTTTTGCCGAGATCTCGGCCGCGCGGGCCCGCTTTGGTAGCCTTAGGTCATCGAGATGACCCCAGCTCCGGGCAAGACGGGTTCAGCCTTGTCGAGGTCATTGTTGCCCTGGCCCTCTTCGCGCTTATAGGCGTTGCCGGATATAGTATGTTGTCTGGCATACTACAGACGCAGGAGCGGACAGGGGGGCGGCTGGAGCGTCTCGCTGAAATCCAGCGGGCACTTTTTGTCATTACCAGCGATCTGGATCAGGCAGACAGCCAACCTCAGGGTGGCTCGTCCAGTCTGGCTCTTCGAAAACTGAGTGCAACAGGCCAGTCTGTTCTTGTTCGCTATGATCTTCAGCCCGGTGGCATTGTCCGTACGGTCTCAGGCGATACCGGCGAGAGCAGCCAAAGGATCCTCAGCGGTGTTGGATCCATGAGCTTTGGCTATTTCCGCAAGGGCAGCGGCTGGTCTGACGAGGCGTTAGACGTCACTGAACCTGATCCCCAGCCCTCGCCCGAGCCTTTTGAGGCTGGGAGATCCGATGTCGGCCCGGAACCAACATCGGGCTCGCCCTTGGGCACCTTGCAAGCGCTTGCCGGCCAAAAGGGTGCACTATCGGCGATTGCCATAGATCTCGAACTGGTGGGCGTTGATGGACGCCAGGCACGCTTGAGACGGATCGTAAACATCCCCGAGATCCAGCCTTGAGCTCTAATCCGCCAATGGGCGGACACAGACACAAGGGGCGTCGGACGGGCATGATATTGCTCAACGTCCTGATACTGGTTGCGATTGCTGCGGCTGCCGTAACGGTCATGCTCGCCAGTGAAGATATGCAGGTGCGGCGCACCGTCAGGTTGAAGGATGCCGCCCAGGCCCAGGCACTCTCGCGTGCGGGAGAGCTTTCGGCAGTGGTGGCGCTTCGCCGAGATGCTCTTCAGGCACCGCAGGCAGACGCCTATGATGAGCCCTGGGCCGGTATCGCCCAGACGCCCATCGCCGTGCCCCAGGGGCGTTTTGCAATTACAATTCTCGACGAGCAGGCGCGATTCAACATCAACAGTCTTGTGCGTGATGATGCGATTGCAGCCTCCCGCTTCAGGCGAATAGCCCTTGCGGCAGGGCTGAGCGAAGGTTCACTCATGTCCCTGGCCGCCCTTGTCAGGACGGTGGGCCCATTGAGGAACGATGCCCTGTTCTATTCGGTCGGCCTGACCGCGTCTGAGGTTTCTGCACTGGGTCGCAGGATAGCCTATCTTCCGCCCGAGGCGCGCCTTAACCTTAACACGGTCGATGCCGACCTTCTGGGCATACTCGTGGAAGATCCGTCTTCAGTAAGGGCCTTTCTGGCTCTGCGTTCTGCCAAGGGGCGGGTGTCCCAGGCTGATCTGGACCGGTTTGGTTTCAGCGGCCTTGGAGGGCTGACATCCAGCCATTTCTCTCTGACGACGACCGTGACAGTGGGTGAGGTGACCCAGGTCACCCACAGCCGAATCCAGCGTCGTACAAGCCCCTTGGGTGTTCAGGCAACGGTCACCACACGCAAGCGCGTTTCGCCTTAGGGTCGCACAGCCTTTGACTGGGGTTACGTACCCATTTTGAGGCAGTCAGTCTTAATTGCGATCAAAAACATCAAAACCATAACGTCGTTCTGCTCCGGCTTAACACTATAGAAACCGATGTCATTCAACTCAGAGCAGTGATGATTGTTTGCCAAACTAGGTTCGGTGGATCGATTTTCCAGCGCTCTGATGGGACGCAGATCATGACTTTCTTCCTCTTCGTCGGAGAGGCGGCTTCTTCCACCGAACCGTGCATCCAATGCGCTTTAGCTGTCTGATCTAACTGGACCCCAAGATGCTCAAGAAAAAATTCACTATCGGCTCAATCGCCGTTGCAGGCTTCATAGCGCTGATGATCGCCGCTCTGGGCTTTGCGATGCAGCAGACCAAGGTGGGTGGACCCCAGTACGGCCAGATTGTTCAGGGCAAGGATCTTATTGCCGACATTCTGCCTCCGCCCGTTTTCGTGATCGAGGCCTTCCTCAATGCCAGCCAGGCGGCCAAGAAGCCTGAAGATCTTGAAGAGCGTGCTGCCAGATTTAAAGCTCTGCGAGAGGAGTATGGGGTCAGGCAGAAGGTCTGGAGTGACTCTGAAATCAGTCCCGATCTCAAGGCGCAGATGGAGGGGCCTGTTGCTCAAGCGGCAGAGCGTTTCTTTGGCGAGGTCGAGCAGGGTCTGTTTCCAGCCATCCGTTCGGGCGATACGGCCTCCATCAATGCGGCCTATGAGCGAGTAGAGGCTGAGTTCGCCTCGCACCGTGCTGCGGTCGACGTAGCGGTCAATACCGCAAGCGACGGCCTTGTGGCGGCGGAAGCCAAGGCGGGGACCTGGAGTCTCGGCTCATCCATTCTTTCCATTGTCGGCGGACTTCTCATCGTCTCGGCGGTCGCTGCGGGCGCTCTGTTGGTGACGCGTTCGGTCTTCACGCCTCTGGCGGCCATGACCGATCTTATGGTTCGACTGGCCCGGGGAGATTCCGATTTCGAGATCAAGGGCGCTGATCGCAAGGATGAGATCGGATCTCTGGCTCGCGCGCTGAAGGTGTTCCGTGACCAGTCGATCGAGCTGGATGCGGCCGCGATAGGGGCAAGGGATTCGCAGTCGATTATTGCTGCAGCTGGCCGTGTTCAGGCGATGATCGAGTTTGACCTGGTCGGCAACATACTCAACGCCAACGACAATTTCCTGTCAGCGACCGGCTACTCGCTCGACGAGATACGCGGGCGTCACCACAGCATCTTCTGCGACAAGCAATACGCTGCCTCATCCGAGTACAAGGATTTCTGGCGCCGTTTGGGCTCCGGAGAGTTCACCGTCGGAAAACATGAACGCTTCGGGAAGAATGGTAATCGCATTGTCATTCAGGCCACCTATACGCCCATACTCGACTCTGAAGGCAAGCCCTACAAGGTTGTCAAGTTCGCTTCGGACATCACCGCAGCTGAGGCGGCCATTGCCGAGCAGCAGGAGGCAGACCGCAGGTCGGCCGAGTTGCAGGCCCATGTCGTGTCCGAGACAGGCAGTGGTCTGACGGCTCTGGCAGCGGGCGATCTGTCCTACCGGATCAATGCGGATTTCCCTGGTCAGTATGGAGCGCTCAAGGCTGACTTCAACGCCGCGATTGAAAAGCTTGAAGAGGCGATGAGCGTCATCACAGCCAACGCATCGGGTATTCAGACCGGGGCAGGTGAGATCAGCCAGGCTGCCGACGATCTGTCACGCCGGACCGAGCAGCAGGCCGCGACCCTTGAGCAGACCGCTGCCGCCCTGGACCAGATTACAGCCACGGTCCGTCGCACGGCGGAAGGGGCGCAAAGAGCCAATGTCGTCGTGACGGATGCTCGAAGCGATGCAGAAGCCAGCGGACAGGTCGTTGCCCGCGCTGTTTCGGCCATGGGTCAGATCGAGAACTCATCCAGCCAGATCAGCCAGATCATCGGCGTGATTGACGAGATTGCCTTCCAAACCAACCTTCTGGCCCTCAACGCCGGAGTCGAGGCGGCAAGAGCCGGGGATGCGGGCCGCGGCTTTGCTGTTGTGGCCTCCGAAGTTCGTGCTCTGGCTCAGCGTTCGGCTGAAGCGGCCAAGGAGATCAAGGTCCTCATCTCGGCCTCTTCAGGTCAGGTGCGTGAGGGTGTGTCCCTGGTTGGGCAGACGGGTGAGGCGCTTTCGGCCATCGTAAGCCGCGTCAGTGAGATCAACACCCTCATGGCCGAGATCAATGCCTCGGCACAGGAGCAGGCCACAGCGCTCAGCCAGGTGAATACAGCTGTCAATCAGATGGATCAGACGACCCAGCAGAATGCAGCCATGGTTGAGCAGTCCACGGCGGCCAGCCATAACCTCACGCAGGAGGCTGGTGAGCTCGGCCGGCTTGTGAGCCGCTTCCAGCTCTCCGGTGGTGCAGCTCCACGGGCGGCCGCCGTTCAGGCCCCGGCTCGCCGTGCGGGCTCTGGGCAACCAACGCCGATCCAGCAGGCCCATTCTCGTATCTCTGACTTTGCTTCCCGCCAATCGGCTCCTCGCCGTGTAGCCAGTGGTGGGGCCGCAGCGGCTGTGTCTTCGGATGGCTGGGAAGAGTTTTGATAGCTGGTGATTTGGTCAAGTTCTGACGGCAAGCGGTAAAGTTATGTGCCTCAGTATTGAGTAAACAGGGCGCAGAGAGAGTAAATGATGTCTAAAGTTGCTGAAATTCAAGAACGACTGGACTTCATTGGTCTGGATAGCAAGGTTCGCGAGACCTTGAGGTCCTCCAAGGACATCATTCTTTCTGCGCTTCCGGCCTGTATGGATGCTTTCTATGAGCGTGTGCGGTCACACCCAGAGACCGCCAGGCATTTTGCCGGAAGCAGTCGCATGGAATCAGCCAAGACCGCTCAGATCGGCCATTGGCGGATCATCCTGGATGCTGAATACGGCGAAGACTACGTCAACTCTGTCAAGCGAATAGGCGCCGTACACTCGCGGATCGGGCTTGAGCCTCGTTGGTATATCAATGGCTACAGCCTGATTATCGAGGGACTGGCAAAGGCTGTCATCGACAGGACGGACCGTTCCCGCAATCCTTTTCGCAAGGCAGATCGGTTCAGCACATCAGACATCGTCGCTGCCGTCGTCAAGGCCGCGATGCTGGACATGGACTATGTGATCTCGACCTATTTCGAGATTGAAACCAAGGGCCGGGTTGAGGCCGAAACCCAGCGCCAGCTCGAAGCTGATACGCGTACTGCGATCGAAGCGCGTGCTGCCGCTGATCTTGAGACGGCAAATGCACAGCAGGCCGAAGTTGTCTCCGAGACGGCATTGGGGCTTACGGCTCTAGCCGCCGGCAATCTGTCCTACCGTATCGTGACGGATTTCCCGCAGGAATACGATCGTCTCAAATCAGACTTCAATGGCGCCATGGACAGGCTTGAAGAAGCCATGAGCGTCATCTCCCAGAATGCAAACACCATGGAGACAGGTGCCGGCCAGATCAGTCAGGCCGCAGACGACCTTTCCAGAAGAACCGAGCAGCAGGCTGCAACCCTAGAGGAAACCGCAGCGGCTCTGGATCAGATTACAGCCACGGTGCGACGGACTTCAGAAGGTGCCCAGAGAGCCAGTGTGGTTGTTGGTGACGCTCGCGGAGATGCCGAGGTTAGCGGCGAGGTCGTTGAGAAGACCGTCAAGGCGATGGACCAGATTGAGAAATCGGCATCTCAAATCAGCCAGATCATTGGTGTCATTGACGAGATCGCATTCCAGACCAATCTTTTGGCCCTCAATGCGGGTGTGGAGGCCGCTCGAGCCGGCGACGCCGGCCGTGGCTTCGCTGTCGTTGCTTCAGAGGTTCGAGCGCTTGCCCAGCGTTCCGCAGATGCGGCCAAGGAAATCAAGACCCTGATCTCGGCTTCGACCAGCCAGGTTAAGGAAGGTGTTTGCCTTGTGGGGCAGACCGGAAAGGCGCTTTCGGCCATCGTCAACCGCGTCGGCGAAATCCATGGGCTGATGACAGAAATCAATGCCTCGGCACAGGAGCAGGCCACTGCGCTAAGCCAGGTGAATACAGCTGTCAATCAGATGGACCAGACGACACAGCAGAACGCGGCCATGGTCGAGCAATCGACAGCAGCCAGCCATCAACTGACCCAAGAGGCAGCAGAGCTTGGACGCCTTGTCAGCCGTTTCCAGATCTCTGGCCATACATCGGGCCACCTCCCGGTCCAGGCGCCGGCACGCCGCCCTTCATTCACACAGTCAGCGCCGGTCCGTTCGGTCCCCCCCAGGCATTCCGAGTTCCCCAGGGTGCAGGCCGCACCCAGACGGGCGGCCGGCGGAGGTTCGGCGGCTGTGGCCTATTCGGACAGCTGGGAGGAGTTCTGATGACCGATACAACGCAAACCTATCAGCTGCCTGGCCGCATCGATTCTTCCACCCTGCCGGCGATCGTTGAAGCCCTCAAGGAGAGGCGCGGTGTCGGGCTTGATCTTGACGGGTCCGCCGTCGACCGGATCGGCGGGCAGGGCCTGCAGTTAATCATCAGCGCAATGGCGACCTGGGCGCAAGACGGTCATCGACTTCGCATCGTCGAACCCTCCGCTGCACTGCTCGCAAATACAGAACGTCTCGGTTTTCCCATCGTCCCTATGGATGGAGCACAAGGCCTCACATGACAAAGGTCATACTCACAGTCGATGATTCACGCACGATGCGTGACATGCTCAAACTCGCCTTGTCCGACGCCTCGTTCGAGGTGGTCCAGGCCATTGATGGCCTGCATGGCCTTGAGGTCCTCGCTCAGAACGACCCCGATGTGATCATCACCGATATCAACATGCCCAACATGGATGGCTTCGGTTTCATCGAGGCGGTTCGTCGTGATGACAGCCGGCGTTCGATACCCATCCTGGTTCTGACGACGGAAAGCGATGCCGAGAAGAAGCAGCGAGCCCGTGAGGCGGGAGCCACTGGATGGATCGTCAAGCCTTTTGATCCTGTAAAACTTGTTGACGCCGTGCGTCGCGTTTCAAACTGAGGATTGGCCGTGGACCCGCTTGAGGCGATCAAGGCGACCTTCTTCCAGGAGTGCGAGGAACTCCTCGGCGATCTGGAAATGGGATTGCTGGCGCTCGACGCCGG
>JBFZCB010000302.1:0-4873 GCA_041308165.1 Caulobacterales bacterium | reverse complement strand
GTGGACGCAAACATCCACCCTCGAAAAACCTGACGTGGCTCTGTTGCGCCAAGCGCACCTCGTGGCTGCAGGCTGATATCCATATAGGCAATGGCGTCCTCAACAGTCTCGTTCGGAGCTGAAAGCTCACAGGCTCTGGCTGTGAAGATCAGGCTACCGTTGAACCGAACCGGACGCCCCCCGACCACGACCTCAAACCGCATACGCTCGGCCGTGATCTTGTCGATGGCCTCGACGACAGCCACCCTGAGCCTACGTCTTGGTGTCGGGGTTTCAGGCTCTTCGACCCGCTCGGCTATTTCCGCCTTTTCAGCATCCTCAGCAGGAGCTTCGACGAGTTCAGTTCCTCCAGCCGCCTCATCTGGGTCAGGCACCAGGGCAGGACCGCCGGTCTGGGCCATGGGATCCGCTGCAGGCAAGCCCTCTACTGGTGGCTGGGTCCTGAGAAGGTCTCCGATCGGATCCGCAGCCTGGACGGCCGGCTGCGGCGTTGACTGCTGCCAGCCTCCGGCCACAACCCCGCCGCCAGCAAGTGCCAGAATCAATCCAACACCCCCGATCCAAAAGGGTCCCGACAGTTTCATTCCGGCTTCCAGGACTCATAGTCACCCGTTGCCGCAGGCCGAACACCTTCTGCCGACAGGGATCCGGGCGGCCGCCAGGCCAGTGGCGTTCCTGTCATGTTTGGCTGATGGTCTTTTTCCCACTGACGACGCTTTAGCGGAGCCTCGGTCGGAGGCTCATCAAAAGTATAATGAAGCCAGCCATGCCAATCCGGCGAGACCTTGGAGGCTTCTGCATAGCCGTTGTAGACCACCCAGCGGCGCCTGCGACCGTCGTAGCTTCTATGGTCACGTGCCTGATAATACCGATTTCCGAGCTCATCGGCACCAACCAGGTCGGCACGTTTCGCAATCGTGAACAGGGTGCCGATCGTGGCACCGTTCCACCAGGTGAAAATCTTGTCGAGCACTCAGATAATCCCATCGTTCTCAGCCACGACGGCTGTCGGGCAGATGACCATGATCATAGAAAGCGCCGACGCTTGCGTCCAGCGCGCTGTGGCGACGATCGGCATCAAGATGTTGGGGGTAACAGGCTAGGCAACCTCAAGATCTATTGAGCCGACCTATATTGCCGCTTAGCATGTCAGGGTCCGGCGGAGGTCTGCATGCATTTCTCGACCTTTTTTGCTCAGGCTGCAGCCTCCCTGGCCATTGGCGAGCGCGAAATCGAGCGCTGTGGATCGGTTGTAACCATAACCGCTCCCCTTGGCTGGACCGATGTTCAAGTCGAAGCCTGGCTGGATTGGGGCGATGGCATCTCCATTCAAGAACACACAATATCGACCGGTGCCTGCAGCACCGAACAGGTTCTGGGAGGCAGGCTTGACGCCTGGACGGAAGGCCTCGCTTCTCGGGGTATCAAGGCCGGCGTCTTTGCCGAGGCTGAGAAGGCCAAGATATTCCAGGCTGAGATCATGGGATCTATGCTGCTTGGACTTGCGGCGCCAGCAACCCCCAGACCTTCCGGTGACCATCGGATACTGGATCTGAACACTTCAAATGGTCTCGAAACCCTCGAGCATTACACCCATAGGTCAAGAGCTGAGGCCCTTTCCGATTCGGCCCTGGCCGCAGCCATTGCGGCTCTCGAAGCCGTCACCGCCGCGGTTGCCAGATGTGAGGGTCCCGTAAGAGACTGTTCCGACCCCGCATCCAATCCAGCCCTGGCCCGGGCCATCCATGCTGCGCGCCGTACCGGGTGTGTCGATGCGGAAATCCACCGGGCCTTGATGGGTGAGACCTTAAAGCCCCAGCCCATTGCTCGCTCCGTCGGGCAACCGATGATCCTTCACGTGGAGGCGGCAAAACTAGAGCAGATGGATAGTCCCATCGTTCAAGCCCTTGCCCAGGCCGCTCTTACCGAAAGCGGCATCATCCTCACCTTCGATCTGCAGGAAGCAGAGGCCCAGAGCCATGTCGCCGCGGGACCTAAATGTGGGTTTGATCTTTCCAGGTTGGGCGATGATGACAAGGGTCTGGCCCACCTGGGTCAACTCTGGGCCGTTGCGATGTGGCTCGATCACCCGGAAGACTATCCCCCCCAGGGTCTGGTCCTTGGTCTGGGCGGAGGAGTCGACTGGCTCTTGGAGGCCGGATACCAGACGCACGAGACAGGGCTGGAAAAGCTCTCCGAGAAGGCGTCCATTCTTGCTCGAGCCGCAGCCGAAGCCCTCGATTGTGTTTCGGCCGTCTCCAAAGTCGATAAGGTCACACACCTGCCCCGTCTTTGCCTTCTGTTTGATGACCCCGAGCTGGACCTGAAGCTTGGCTTGACCCGTTTTTCACCGCTCGAGGCCTTCCAGACTGACGACCTTACCGTCGGGTGGAGACTGCGTTCGAGCTTGGCGAAGGCGTTGGGGACGAGCCATGCAGCCAGAGCGGAGCGTCACCTTTTCGGATTTCGCACACTTATTGCGGCACCCGGCCTTAATCACGACAGCCTGCGTCAGCGCGGCTTTACCGATATCGAACTTCTGGCTGTCGAAGCCGCTCTGGGTCATGTGAGCACATTGGATGAGGCCTTCAGAAGCCCATGGCTCGATCCGGGTTTTGTGCGTGACGTCCTGGGTTTGGATCCTGACGACACCGAGCCCGTCTTGGCTAGGCTTGGTCTGCCTCTTGAGGCCATTGAAGTGGCGCAAGCCTATGCCTTGGGGCATTCGGACCTTTCAGCCCTGCCTGGCCTGGACGACACCTTCCCGGAATGGCCCGATATTGCCTGCCGATCCCTGAACACAAGCGCTCGGTCTGCCATCGAGCTTCATAGCCAGGTCGGCGATGTTCACACCGTTAGACTTGACTGGACCGCGAGCACCCAGGACGCCGTTCAGGTCATCACAAAGGCACCAGCTTCAGGACGGCGAGCGCTTGGCCTGTGTCGAGCCCCGGCACCCTCTTTCACCCTGTTCGAAATCGGTGAACCCGAGCCCTTTGCGCAGCGCAGGATAGATCCGCCTCCAAACCGTTCGGAGTCTACCGAACCACCTCGCCAGGAGCGAGTTGTGGAAAGGGTGATCGAACGAGACCGGATGCGTCGGAAGCTTCCAGACCGCAGAAAGGGTTACATCCAGAAGGCGGCCGTGGGCGGACACAAGGTCTACATTCATACCGGCGAGTATGATGACGGCGAACTCGGCGAGATATTCATAGACATGCACAAGGAGGGCGCTGCCTTCCGATCGTTGATGAACAACTTCGCAATCGCAATCTCGATTGGCCTTCAGTATGGCGTGCCGCTGGACGAGTTTGTGGACGCCTTCGTATTCACGCGCTTCGAGCCCGCCGGACGCGTGACCGGCAACGACTCGATCGGCTCGGCCACTTCCATTCTTGATTACATCTTCCGCGAACTCGGCGTCTCATACCTTGATCGACAGGAACTCGCCAATGCGGACGCCGAACCGCTGGACGCAGATGGACTGGGGGCTGGAAAGGCCGATGAATTGGTGCCTGCGGCACGGTTTATCTCTCGCGGCTTCGCCCGAGGAAATGCACCCGATAACCTCGTCGTCATCCCCTTCGGTCGTGATCGCGATACTCAAGGGCTCAGACCCGAAACCCCAGGAACCGAAGCCTGTCCTGCTTGTGGCGACTTTGCGTTACAGCAGCACGCCGGGGACCGGATCTGTGACAGCTGCGGGGCAGCGACTTCGATCAGGGGAGCTTGAAAGGTTGCCTGACCTTCCCAGACGGCCAGAAGTGATCTGGCAGAGTGGCGGAGGCCCAACCTTGAGGATCGGTGCCTTAGGAGGGCACGATCGGCTATGCCATTAGTCCAGCCTTGGCTCAAACCTGACGTTAGTTGCGGGCCACTGGAGGGATAATCACGCCTCCCAGCTGGAGCTTCCAAAGAAACTGATCAACACTGACCCTGACGCCCGTCTGATATCGGAACCAGGCTTCGACATGATGGGGATTCTGGAAAGCCATCCTGTACCCCTTAGTGGTCCGCTCAAGCACTCCCAGTCTCGTCAGGGACAACAGATGACGACGAACCGTTTCTTCGGGCAAGCGTAGGTGCCGCGCAACGTCGGTGCCAGACACCGGGTCTAGGTAGGGATCGATGGGGTTCAGCCCCCCTGCCGCCTTGAGTGGATCCGAGCACATGTGAAAATCAGCACCGGTCAGGTAGCTGACTGACACCATGACCAGCCTGGACATAAAACGAAGCTTTGGAGCGACTTCATTGGCAAGACGAGCACTTCGCAGGATGTGCGAAGCCCCAAGGCGGCCGACAATGCCGCCGCAGTCGTCTATGGGATCATGCAGCCTGTGCTCCGGGGAGAGCCCTGCGCCTTCTATCCGCTTCATGGCCTCAACAAACTCCACGAGGGCCAGATTGAGATGCTTTGCGGCCACAGAGACGTAATCGCCAACGATGACTTCACTACGCAGCAGGACGCCCCCAGTGTCCGAAAGATGCAAAAGTCCCCGCTCAACAAGTCCCAACAGCCGGGCTCTGGCTGTCTCGCGTGGAACGCCAATCGAGGCTGCAATGCTCAGAAAATTGGCCGGCCTGCGCAGGCCGTCAGGAACCTGTCCAGCGAACTGGAACTTCTTCATCTCGGCAGCACGCTGATCGATGTGCTGGACATTGGCGTCTAAGACGGCGGCAATCAGCAATGTGGTCACTGGATCATCATCCAGCCAGTCACGACACGCGACGAAATGGGCCAGGGTCATTCTGGTATTGAGCCAGTTCACCTGCGCGGCCAGTTCATCATTCGACATTGCAGGATAGCTCAGTAGTTGCGTCCCAAGCAGACGGGAACCTAGTGTGATCGACCGCGGCACTCCCTTATCTGACA
>JBFZCB010000301.1:0-3305 GCA_041308165.1 Caulobacterales bacterium | reverse complement strand
GGACCCTTGGATCAGATAGGCAGAGGTCGGAGGCTCAAATCCTCTTGGGTGCGCCAGTAAAAAGTAGAAACCTATGTGACGAGCCCGGTTTTTGCGAAACTTCTTGGAAGCACCATTGCCGAGGCCGGAGGGGCCAACCAACCGAGGCATCAGCGCCCGATAACTTTCCCCTCAAGCCCACAGAGACGCGATCGGCACCGCCCAGAGCTTATCCGCGTATTGAAGTCTCTGGCGCCCGTCATAGAGTACGATACCGGCGGCAAACTTGTCACCCAAAGCGGCTGCCAGCTTGCGCATTGGCGCAAACGCTTCCGGCCGGACGGTCGCGCCCGCCTTGACTTCGACGGCAACGATCTCCCGGTTCCAGTTTTCGAGGATGAAGTCGATCTCGCCGCCATCGTGGTCGCGGAAGTGATGGACCGAAATCCCGTCGGTGCTCCGGCCCGCCTGTTTGGCAAGCTCAGAATAGACGAAGGTCTCGGCCAGCGGCCCGAGCGAGACGCGGTCTGGACCGAGCGTTTCCGGGTCGAGACGGAGCATCGCAGCGACAAGACCCGAGTCCAGAAAATGGAGTTTCGGCATCTTGGCGAGCCGCTTCAGCTCATTGCGAAACCAGGGCCGAACACGCCGTACCAGGAACATCTGTTCGAGCACGCCGACATGCCGGTCCACGGTCTTTCGGTCCATCGACAACTGTGCGCCGAGTTGCGTGAGATTGACCATCTCGCCGCAATGCTGCGCCAGAAGCTCAACGAGGCGCGGCAGGTCACGGCGCCGGTCCAGCTGCGCAATGTCTGCAACGTCCTGCTCGATCAGGGCACGGGCATAGGTGCCGAACCAGTTGCGGCGCCGGCCAGTGCCCGTCCTCGCCAGCGCCTCGGGAAAGCCTCCGGCCGCAATCCGTTTCGGCCAGTCGCCGGGGTCGAGCGCGCCGCCGTCAGGCACACGCCCCTGAAACACCTCGGCGAGGAAGTTCGAGGGCCGGCGCGCAATCTCGTCCTGTGCGAGCGGCAAGAGTTCAAACACTTCGATCCGGCCAGCGAGCGAGTCTTGGATCGAAGCGAGCGTGCGGATATCAGCCGATCCCGTAATCAGGAACCGCCCTGGTGCGGGATCCTCATCCACCGCCAGCTTGATGGCCAGCATCAGGTCCGGCACGCGCTGGATCTCGTCGATGATGGTCAGCCCTTTGGTGCGGCGGATGAAACCGGTCGGGTCATCAACCGCCGCGCGCCGCGTGATGTCTTCATCGAGGCTCAGAAACGTCGCCCCCTCCCCGGCAATCGCACGCACCAGCGTAGACTTGCCCGACTGTCGCGGCCCAACGATCGCGACCACGCGGGTATCCTTGAGCGCCTCGCGAATTCCAGGCTCTATGAAACGCGGATACATGGGCTCTCCTACCAGAAGCGGCTTTTTCTATACCAAAAAACGGGCGCATAGGTACCAAAAAAAGGGCGTACAGTGACCTAAAAACGGGCGTTTAATGTAGATGTCGAGCGACACGGTCCGCCCGAAACGCCCTCACAAGGTCGCTTGTTGATTGCCACGGGCCAGGGCAGATCCTGTCCTTCTGCGACACCGGTGATCCATTAGAAAACCAACCGTCTGAAATTCATGGGGAACCGGCCGATTCCCTGGATCAAGGCTCACATGAGACGCTTGTGAGCCTTGACTCCTGACGTCCGAAGGGTGGCATATAAGAGAACATAACAGGAACATTTAGTGCCCTCGACCCTTCAGATCGCGCAGCTGAAAACCCGTCTGGCCGGCCTTTCCCGACACGAGAAAGGTGACGGCCGGGGGCGGTTCACGCTCGGGATCGATTGCGTCGATGCGTATCTGGACCCCGGACCTTGCCTCTTCAGCCTGCACGATATCCATGCCCGGACCCATGCCGACGCCGTGGCTGCCAACGCCTTTGCTCTGGCCCTGTCGACACGGGCCGCTCAGGACAGACCCCTCGTCTGGGTCATCCAGAACCTCGTCCAGCAAGAGGCCGGGGCCCTGCACGGATCCGGGCTTTACGAATGGGGATTGCAGCCCGAGACGGTAGTGGTGGTGCAGGTTCGCGATGCAACCGCCCTTTTGGCTGCCGGCGAGGAAGCCCTGAAAAGCGGTGCGGCCGGGGTCGTGTTGCTGAGCAGCTGGGGAGACAGCAGGGCCATGAGCCTCACCGCCAGTCGTCGACTGGCCATGGCGGCAAGGTCAGGATCAACCACGGCCTTCATGGTCCGTACCGCTGCGGATCCCTGCCCCAGTGCTGCAGAAACACGCTGGTCCATACGGAGCGCCCTGTCGAGTGGACTGGAAGCCGGAGCTCCCGGTCGTCCCGCCTTCACAGCCGCCCTGACCCGCAGCCGGCAAGGTGCCGTGCCTGCCGAATGGACGATGGAGTGGGATCGTGAAGCCCGCTGCTTCCGCGAGCCCTCGCCAGTATCTGGCCGTCTGGTTCCCGTTCCTGCCTACGGATCGACTGCAGCGCGAACACAGGCGCATGGACAAACCGGGGCACAGGGACGAAGGGGGGCGCAAGGCCTGCGTCGAACCGGATGAGCGCCCCGTCGTCCTCGTTGAAAAACTTCAGGGAGGACTGCGGCTGGCTGCACTGGACCCCGCAGCCTGTGGACTGGGCCTGACGCGGGGCATGACCCTGGCCGATGCCCAGGCCAGAATCCAGGGGCTGCATACGGTCGTTCATCAGCCCGAGGCCGATGCCGACCTGCTGCGGCAGGTACTCGACGACTTCGGACGCTTCTCCCCGATGGCCGCGCCCGATGGAGACGATGCGCTGATCCTGGATGTCACGGGCTGCACCCATCTGTTCGGAGGGTCCGAAGGCCTGATCAGAGCGGTCGAGGATCGGGCCGGACGCATCGGCCTGCAGGTCAGGACCGCCCTGGCCCGAACTCCGCACACAGCCCGCGCCCTGGTCCGCTTCGGCAGGGGCGGGCTGTTCAGGGATGGCCGGGACATGATCGCCGCACGGGCCTTGCCGATCGCTGCCCTTGAGCTGGAAGACAAGGAACAGCAGGCCTTGATGCGCGCGGGACTGCGCAGCCTTGGAGATCTGGATGAGCGGCCATCCGCGGCCCTGGCCGCACGGTTTGGAAGCCGCCTGCCCATAAAACTGGCAAGGGTCCTGGGCCGTGAGGACATACGCATCACGCCCAGCCGGCCGCCAGCGCCCTGCAGTCTCGATCGCGTCCTGCTCGAACCGATCACGGGTGGCGATGAAGTCCAGGCGGTCATCGATGATCTTCTGGGGGAGGCGATGGGGTGGCTGGAGCAGCGCCGGCTGGGGG
>JBFZCB010000300.1:0-3003 GCA_041308165.1 Caulobacterales bacterium | reverse complement strand
AGCTGGCCGCGCTTGTCCGAGCGGCCGAAGCAGAGGCGGTGGTCATCGATGATGAGCTCACTCCAGTCCAACAGCGTAATCTTGAAAAGGCCTGGGACTGCAAGGTCATTGACCGGACAGGTCTGATCCTCGAGATTTTCGGCCGAAGGGCCCGGACCAAGGAAGGTCGCCTGCAGGTTGAGCTTGCCCGTCTGGATTATGAGAAGTCACGGTTGGTTCGGACCTGGACCCATCTGGAGCGACAGCGTGGAGGAACGGGGTCAACGGGTGGCCCTGGCGAGACCCAGATTGAGCTTGATCGCCGATTGATTGCCGATCGGATCGTAAAGCTCAAGGGTGAGCTCGAAGAGGTTCGCCGCACACGGGCCCTTCATCGTAAGGCCAGGGCACGAGTACCTTTCCCAACCATTGCCCTTGTAGGCTATACCAACGCTGGGAAATCGACGCTTTTCAATAGATTGACGGGTTCTGAGGTTTTGGCCAAGGACCTGCTTTTTGCGACGCTTGACACAACACAGAGAACGATCCGACTGCCACAGGGCCGCCCTGCGATCGTGGCTGATACGGTAGGCTTCATCTCCGACCTCCCACACGAACTTGTCGAGAGTTTCAGGGCAACGCTCGAAGAGGTCGGTGAGGCAGACCTCATTCTCCATGTACGTGACATTGCTTCATCCGACACCGCTGCGCAGGCCGTCGATGTTGAGACCGTGCTCAAACAGATTCCAACCCCGGAGGGAAAGATCCGGCGTGTGCTTGAGGTCTGGAACAAGCTGGACATTCTGGACGAAGAGGGCCGAGAGCTTGTCCTGGCGCAGGCCGGTAGACGATCTGGCCAGAGCCAGGCCGTGGCCGTTTCCGCCTGGACGGGTGAAGGTGTCGAGGCCCTGCGCGACGTCATTGCAAGCCTGATCGATGATGACCCCGAGGTTCGAATGACACTTGAACCGGGTGATGGAGAGATCCTCGCATGGCTTTATGCCAATGGCAGGGTCACGGCGCGCGATGCCGACGCTGAAGGCCGGACCTATATGACCGTTCGTCTCTCGCCTCATGCACTGGGTCGTTTCGAGCGTCTCTATCCGAGGACGTCTGTCACCAGTTGAGATCCCTGACCCTGGCCTGGCCTAGTCTGGACTTGCCTTGCCTGGTCTGGACTGGCTTGGGTCTGGCGATGTTGAGCTCAGCATGGGCGAGAGGGAGTGGGTGGTTGCACATCTCTCATCCGACCCCTGAGCATTGGACCTTGTCGCGTGGCTGAATGGCCCCTCAACTGCATTCGTTTGCGCAGAATTGGCCGTTGCGGAGTGGGTTCTGGCCACAGTCATGTGGACGGAGTGATGGTCGCGCTTGAACCTGGGGCTTGCGAGACCACATAATGCGTTGAACACCATCGGAATCGATGGGCTGTTTCTCCGGGATGCCGCATGTCGTGGATCTGGGTGACGCAGCGGGCCGGAGATCTCCAATGGCCCGGGAGCATGAGTATATGACCGAAACAATTACCCTGCCCGTGTTGCCGTTGAGGGACATTGTGGTTTTCCCCCACATGGTCGTTCCACTTTTTGTGGGACGCGAAAAATCTGTTCGCGCTCTGGATGAGATCATGAAGGGTGAAAAGCAGATCCTTCTGGCTACGCAGAAAAACTCAGTCGATGACGATCCGGCTCCGGAGGCGATCTTTCCAGTGGGCGTACTGGCGACGGTTCTGCAGCTGCTCAAGCTGCCCGACGGCACCGTGAAGGTTCTCGTGGAAGGGCGTAGCCGCGCGAGGCTTACCCGATTCACGGACCGGGAAGAGTATTTCGAGGCCGAGGCTGTGGCTATCGAAGATGAACCTGGCGAGCCTGCCCAATCGGAAGCCATGTTGCGTGCGGTCGTCGAGCAGTTCGAGAACTATGTAAAGCTGAACAAGAAGGTGCCCCCGGAGGCCCTGAGTTCCATTCCCCAGATTTCCGATCCCTCCAAGCTTGCTGACAGCGTGGCCGCGCATCTTTCGGTGAAGATTGCCGAAAAGCAGAACCTGCTTGAGACGATCAATGTGCCGCACCGCCTTGAGGCCGTCTATGGCCTCATGGAAGGTGAGATTTCGGTGCTTCAGGTGGAAAAGAAGATCCGCTCGCGCGTCAAACGACAGATGGAGAAGACCCAGCGAGAATATTATCTGAACGAGCAGATGAAGGCGATCCAGCGAGAGCTTGGTGAGACCGACGACGCTCGTGATGAGATCATGGAGCTTGAAAAGCGCATCCGCAAAACGCGACTTTCCAAGGAAGCTCGCACCAAGGCCGAGGCCGAGGTCAAGAAGCTGCGCAACATGAGCCCCATGTCGGCAGAATCAACCGTGGTCAGGAACTATCTGGACTGGCTCTTGTCCATTCCGTGGGGCAAGGCCAAGCAAAAGCCGATTGATCTTGGCGCAGCTGAGGCCATCCTCGAAGAGGATCATTACGGCCTCGAAAAGGTCAAGGAACGGATCATCGAGTATCTGGCTGTCCAGGCTCGGACCAACTCACTGAAAGGGCCCATCCTTTGCCTCGTTGGCCCTCCTGGGGTTGGCAAGACCTCATTGGCAAAATCCATCGCCAAGGCGACCGGACGAGAATATGTCCGCATGTCTTTGGGTGGAATGCGCGACGAAGCCGAGATCCGTGGCCACCGCCGCACCTATATCGGATCCATGCCTGGCAAGATCATCCAGTCGATGAAGAAGGTGAAGACCACCAATGCCTTCATCCTCCTCGACGAGATTGACAAGCTTGGGGCCGACTGGCGCGGTGACCCGTCTTCGGCCTTGCTGGAGGTCCTTGATCCCGCCCAGAACAATGCGTTTGGCGACCACTACCTAGAGGTCGACTATGACCTGTCCAATGTGATGTTCGTTACGACCGCAAACAGTCTCAACATGCCTCAGCCCCTGATGGACCGGATGGAGATCATTCGGGTCTCTGGCTATACCGAGGATGAGAAGGTCGAGATTGCCGTTCGTCACGTCCTGCCCAA
>JBFZCB010000299.1:0-3239 GCA_041308165.1 Caulobacterales bacterium | reverse complement strand
CGGCCACGACCTGTCTGAAGGTCATAGACCTGTGCCGGTTCGAGGTGCGGTCTTGCCCTTGCCATCAGCCATTCGCACACGGCTGGAGAGATGAAGTCGTCCGCAATCAGGACATGAGGCTTCTGATTGACCAGCCTGGGCTGGGGAGGAACCAACCAGGCCTTCAGGCCGCCAGGTTCCGCCTCGATGACCGAAAGGCTTTGGCGGGCAAGTTCATGCCCACCGCTGGCCGATCTGCGAAGCCATTCGAGGCTTTCGCCGAGATCATGGGGCCTGCCAAGGCCGATGCCCGTCAGCAAGGCCAGGCGATGTGCTGCCTCGGCATCACCCTGGGCGGCCAGCCGATCCAGGTCGTTGGGACTCCATCCTGGATCGACGCTTGCCATCATGGGTCGATCAGGATCGACGGGTCAGGCTCAGGAACTCTTCGCGCGTGCGCGGATCATCCCTGAAGGCCCCGATCAGGCTCGAGGTCGTTAGACTGGTGCCGGGCACATTCACACCGCGCAGTGTCATGCAGCTATGTTCGGCTTCGATGACGACGCCAACGCCATGGGGTTTGAGGACCTCATGAATGGCGTCTGCGATTTCAGCCGTCATCTTCTCTTGGATCTGCAGGCGGCGGGCAAAACCGCGGACCACACGGGCGAGTTTGGAAATACCAACAACCCGGTTGGTCGGAAGGTAACCTACATGGGCGACGCCAACGACAGGCAGCATGTGGTGTTCACAAAACGAAACGAACCGGATGTCCTTGAGAACGACCATCTGGTCATATCCGCCGACCTCATCGAAGGTCCGTTCCAGATAGGCACGCGGATCGGTCTCATAACCAGCAAACAGTTCCTTGTAGCTTCGGGTGACCCGTGCCGGTGTATCGAGCAGTCCCTCGCGGTCGGGATTGTCACCAGCCCACCGGATGAGGGTACGCACTGCAGCTTGAGCTTCGGCAGCAGAGACTTCGGGGTGCGGCTTATCGGTCATGGCAGGCCCTATAGCGAGGACAGGTAAGAATGGGGAGAGGCGTTATGCCGTTGACGAGTGAGCGCAATACGACAGCCCGTCCGGAGTGGATTACGATCACGGATCTGGTTTGGTTAGCGCGCTGTTAACCACACAGGCGGCATTTTCTGCCCAGTACGAGTTTGTCGGCATCGACTGGGGTCTTGAATGAGTGGCGTGGAAGTTCTGGACGTGGGCCGCGACGCTCTCTGGCTGACGATCCAGCTCTGTGCCCCCGTGCTCATTGTTGGCCTCGTCGTGGGCGTGGGTATTGGCCTGTTCCAGGCCCTGACCCAAATCCAGGAACAGACCCTGATCTATGCGCCCAAGATTCTTGCCATTTTCGTGTCGTTGATTCTGTTCCTGCCCTTGATGGGGGCCCTGCTGGGCAGTTTCATGCGCACGATTGCTGCCCGCATTGCGGGAATGTAGCGACCAAGCATGGAGCCCTATGCCACCGCCGATCAGGTCTGGGCCGGCGGGCTCATATTCGCACGGATCGGAGCACTGCTGCTCACCCTGCCTGGAATAGGTGAACCCTATGTGCCGCCCAGGATCCGGCTGTCGCTTGCCCTGCTCATCTCTCTGGTCCTGTGGCCTGTGGTTGCGCCCGGCCTGCCTCCGCTCCCCCAGACTGTGAGTGGAATGTCGGGATGGGTCATCCGTGAGGTCGTCACAGGGCTCATGGTGGGTTACATGCTGCGACTTTTCATGTCGGCTCTGGCTACGGCTGGAGAGATTGTCTCCCTGCAGACCACACTGAGCTTTGCGCAGACAGCCAATCCTCTACAGGCTCAGCCGGGATCCACACTGGCGGCCTTCCTGATGCTGCTCGGCACGGTATTGGTTTTTGCAACAGACACCCATCATCTTTTTCTGGCCGGTCTGGTCGGGTCCTACGAGGTGATAGCACCCATGAAGCCCCTGATGGTGGGCGACTTCACCCAGATGGCCGTGCGCACGGTTGGCGACAGTTTCATGCTGGGCGTGCAACTCTCTGCACCAGTGATTGTCTTTGCCCTGATTTTCAATCTGGCCTCAGGCCTCGTGGCACGGGTCATGCCAGCTTTTCAGGTCTTCTTTGCTGCCGCACCGCTCAGCGTGATCCTCGGCCTGTCTGTCTTCGCCCTTTCGCTTGGCGTTCTGGGCACTGTTTTCATAGACCGTTACCGCGCCCTGGCGCGCGTGTTCACGGCGGGCGCGGGAGGTGGCGTTGGCTGAAAGCGCCGATCCCGAATCCAAAACTGAAGAGGCCTCCCCTAGGAAACTGGAGGAGGCCCGAAGAAAGGGCGATGTCGCCAAGTCCCAGGATGTTGGCCAGGCCATGAGCCTTCTTGGGGCTTCGACGGTCCTCATCCTCGGTGGGGGCTGGTTCTGCACCCGCATGGCTGAGGAGCTCCTGCCCTTTATTGCCCAGCCCCACGTCATGATGGGGGGACTGGAGGCCGGTGCCGGTCTCGAGATTGGCATGCGCGCCCTGTGGGCTACCGTGCCCTTGCTCGGCGTTGTCATGCTGGCAACGATCTTGGGGGGTGTCGGCGGCAATGTGGGCCAGATGGGCGGGTTCATCTTCACCTGGGAGAAGGTCAAGCCGAAGTGGGAAAAGATCAATCCCATTGACGGGTTCAAGCGGATCTTCGGGCCGGATGGCCTGATGCAGTTTGCCCAGACCCTGGTGAAGCTGGTCGCAGTGGGTGTGATCTGCTGGTTTGTTCTGCAGCCTCATGCGCGAGAGCTTGAAAATCTCGCAGCCATGAACCCCATGGCTATACTGCCCCTGACACGGGATCTCGCCGTTGCCCTGATCATGGCGACTCTGATCTTTCTGGGTGTCGTGGCTGCGGGAGACTTTGCCTGGCAGAAGATGCGCTTTGCCAAGCGCATGAGAATGACCAAGCAGGAGTTCAAGGACGACTTCAAACAGTCAGAGGGTGACCCCCACATCAAGGCCAAGCTTCAACAGATCCGAATGCAGCGCAGTCGTCAGCGGATGATGCAGAATGTTCCCAAGGCCACCGTGATCGTGACCAATCCGACCCACTATTCAGTAGCGCTCAGGTACGAGCCTGACCAGGGTGATGCTGCACCCCTGTGCGTTGCCAAAGGGGTTGATGCTGTGGCTCTGCGGATCCGGGAGGTCGCGCGCGAACATGATGTGCCGATTGTCGAGAATGTCGCCCTGGCTCGCGCTCTCTACGCGGTCGTTGACGTGGATGAGACCATCCCTCGCGAGCATT
>JBFZCB010000298.1:0-2681 GCA_041308165.1 Caulobacterales bacterium | reverse complement strand
GCCTCTCTGGGCTCAGAAGGTCCTGGCCTGTTCGAGCCCATTCACGGCTCAGCTCCAGATATTGCCGGCAAGGATCTGGCCAATCCGGCGGGCGCTATCCTGTCTGCGGCGATGTTGCTGCGTCACGGTCTGGGACTGGATGACGAGGCCAGCTCAATCGAGGCCGCGGTCGCAGCCGTTCTGGCTGCGGGGGCAACAACCGCCGATCTGGGAGGCGAGCTCGGGACGCGGGGTGCCGCCGAGGCCATTGTCGATGCCATTCGCGCGATCCACTGGGCTGCAGCTCACCGCGTGCAGATGCACTGGGGCTAAGTCGATAGACTCGGGCTGAGCAAAGGAACTACGGGCCGGACCCTTCATTGGCCCCTTAGGTTAATGGCTCGCCCTGACCACAGGCCGGGATTGCCTCGGCCTTCGACGGCGTTTGGTCCAGAGCCAAAGCCCATCGTTCTGACGTGGCCGCTAGCTTCGGCCAGCAGTTGCATGCCAGTGCGGCATCAAAAGCACGAATATTGCGCGGCTTTGAGCCTCTTTCATCGGGCGGTGATATTGCGATCGCAAAAAAGTGATCTTCCATCGTGATCAGCTTTTTCGGTCATTAATGCCCTGATATCTCGATCTTCATCGCAACAGCGGCATGAAATTTGCGCCGAGAACGACGGATACCCCTTGCATATCGCAGAACTGTGATGGCTACTTCGCAACTGCGAGATCGCATGAGGGGAAAACATGTCACACATTATGAAACGAGCAACTTCGGCCGGGCTTGTCCTGACCGCTATGGCTACGGGGCTGCTGTCCGCAGGCGCAGCCGCCGCACAGGAAGCTGCTCCGGCGCTGCTGGCCCACCAGTCTGTGCTTGAACTTGACGCAGCGGGGACGGCCTGGCTGGGCATTTCCACAGCCCTGGTCCTTTTGATGACCCTGCCCGGCCTTGCCCTGTTCTACGGCGGCATGGTGCGGCGCAAGAACGTCATCGCTACAATCACACAGTCCGTCGGTGTTTTCGCCGTCGTTACTCTGGTCTGGTTTATTGCGGGATACTCCATCGCCTTTGGCCAGAACGCTTCAGAATCGCTTAACCCGTTTGTTGGTAGCCTGGACATGCTGTTCTTGAACGGCGTGAGCCTTCAGACCGCCAACAGCCTGCTTCCAGGCATTCCAGAGTTTCTGTTCATCTCATTTCAGATGACATTTGCCATCATCACACCGGCCCTGATCACAGGGGCCTTTGCCGAGCGGTTCAAATACTCCGCTCTCCTATTGTTCACGGCCCTCTGGTCGCTCTTCATCTACGCCCCGATCTGTCATTGGGTCTGGGGTGGCGGGTTCCTAGGCGCTGACGGCGTATTGGACTTCGCCGGCGGTACGGTCGTTCACGTAAACTCCGGTGTTGCCGGACTTGTCTGCGCCCTCTTCCTTGGCCGCCGCAAAGGCTACGGAACCGAATCCATCACGGCCCACAATCCCGTCCTGACCATGATCGGCGCCTCCCTGCTGCTCGTAGGCTGGATCGGGTTCAATGCCGGATCTGCAGGGGCTGCAAACGATCTAATGGCCGTTGCCCTGCTCAACACCATCCTGGCCGCCGCCGCCGGTGCCCTGACATGGAAGATCATCGAATATGTCGAGAAGAAGAAGGTCTCTCTCATCGGGATGCTTTCAGGCGTCATTGCCGGTCTTGTGGCCATTACGCCTGCGGCTGGCTTTGTGGATCCCAAAGGCGCTGTCTTCATCGGTCTATTGGCCGGACCGGTCTGCTACATCTCTTCGGTATGGATCAAAAAGCTGCTTCGCTATGACGACAGCCTGGACGCTTTCGGCATCCACGGTGCAGGCGGCCTGCTCGGCGCCCTTCTGACCGGCATCTTTGCCTCCACCGCCATCAACAGTCTTTCCGAGGGTGCGAACGTCTTCAATCAGGCCATGGGTCTGGTCTGGACGATCGTCTACAGCGCCATCGGGACACTGGTGATCCTCTACATCTGCAAGTTCACCACGGGTCTGCGTGTCTCCGAAGCTGAAGAAGCTGAAGGTCTCGATACAGTCCTGCATGGCGAAGCCCTGGATCAAACCTGATCCGAAACCGACCACCCTCCGGGCGCGAGGCCACTCGCGTCCGGCCTCTCTCTGCCCACAATAACAACCATCGGGGATACAAGATGAAACTCACTACCGCCTGCGCCGCTGCTGCCTTGGCCTTGGGACTATCGGCTGGTGCAACAGCCGCTTCGGCCCAGGACGTCGACGTCGCCTTCAACGCGGCTGTCACGTCCGACTATGTTTTCCGCGGCTTCAGCCAGACTGACGAAGGGCCAGCCGTACAGGGCGGCGTTGATTTCACGTTTGGCAGCATTTACGCCGGAGCCTGGGCATCCAATGTCGATTTTGGTGACAATACCGACGTCGAGGTTGACGTCTACGGTGGCGTGCGGGGCGAAACCGGTGGCTTCGCCTGGGATACGGGCCTTGTGGTCTATGGATATCTACCTGGTGCCAACTCCTCTTATGACTTCGTAGAGTTCAAGGCGGCCGCCTCGCGCGCCTTTGGACCGGTCACGGCAGGGGCTGCCATCTTCTTCTCGCCCGACTTTTTCGGGGCCGACAAGGAGGCCACCTATCTGGAGGTCAATGCAGCCTGGTCTCCCATTGAGAACGTGAGCGTGTCAGGTGCCCTTGGC